>JAEWCJ010000403.1 GCA_023390695.1 Pseudomonadota bacterium
CGTCCGAACGTATGATCAGGTCTGCTACGGAGTGACTTCTTCACGCGCGGTTGTGATGCGGGGCGCGGCTGTTGCTCCCCGAGCCGCGGCCGCCGCGCCGGCGAGTGCAAAGGAATTGCGGACCGCCGGCGTCATCGCCGTCGCACCGGGCGCCTCATAAGGCGAGAAGCCCTGGCGCTTGGCCTCATAGTAATAGCCGCGCGCATAATTCATCACGGCACGATCGTGGTTGCCGCCGGCGGCGCGATAGGCGCCGGCGAGATACTTCGCCGCATTGGTCATGTTGGTGTCGGCATCGAGCAGCCCTTCCACGCCGCCGCGATAGCCCATGGCGCGCGCGGTCCCAAGGCGGATCTGCATCATCCCGTAATTGCCCTTGGAGACGGCCCGCGGATTGTAGCGGCTCTCGCGCATGATCACGCGATGCACGAGTTCGACCGGCAGACCGTTGGCCGCCGCATGCTTGTGCACCAGATGCTGGTAGGCAGCGCCTTCCTGTGCACGGGCCGCGCGGCGCGCGGCCTTGCCTGCGGCGCTCCCAGAAGGAACGCCAAAATAGAATCTGCCGTCATTCAGCCCCTGCGCGCGCGCATCGCCGGTCTGCGGCGCAAAGAAAATCGTCGAGAACGCGAGCGTCGCGACGGCAAGCCCGCACGATGCTGCAAACGAGGTGACGAAACGAATTGTGATGCCGCCCATGACAGCCTTCCTATTTTTTCTCAATGATTCGGCTTTTCGCGGCGGAATGGGGCGATGATGCGACAAGAATAAGGAGCGGCTTCACGCTTTGTTTCGCGCTGTTGCGAAAAAGTTCCCGGGCGGTACGCAGGGAGTGATCCGCGATCCCCGCAAGTGGCCTCTATGCATTCATCCAACGCATGAGGGCGGCGATATTTACCACTTTAGGCGCATGGCCGGCATTAACGATACGTTCAATGAACGGAGTCGCGCCGGATATTTCCGTCACACAGGATGCGCGCTCGGCAACGTGCCTCCGTGTTCGTCCCAGCGATAGCAAACGGGGCGCCCCCGGGAGAAAGCCGAACAGAGAGATCGGCCCTCCCCTCGCCCTGCACGCATGCGCGCGCCTCGCCATGGACTTGCTTATATCTGTGCATGCGAACAACCGGTGTCTTCTTCTCCTGTTTCTTTCGCCTTGCCGCTCAAGTCGGAGTAAGCTGCGGTGCCGGCTCGCCTCCCCTGCTTCCGGAGTTTCAAGAGCAATGTCCGACGACAAGAAAGTCCGCCGCGTCCTGCATTTCAAGTTCACAATGCCGACCGCCGACACCGCGCAAATCTTTGCGCTGATGAAGAATGCTGCACCCTACACAACCATTTTCGGGGAGATGCGGGTCCAGTTTCTGCAGAATGCCGATGACCCGGCAAAGATCATTCAGATCGTGGAATACGAGGCGCCGGAATCGCTGGAGGCCAACCGGCAATCGCTGGCCTCCGACCCGCGCGTGCAGGCCTATCTGCAGGTCTGGCGCACCATGGTGCCGAATGTGGAGGTCGACGTGTATCGCGAGATCGAAGGGTAAGCCGCAGCCGGCTCGAGGAGCCGGCGGATCGAACCTTTCCTGCCAGCGGCACGACCAATCCTCGAAGCCATTGCGCTCGAGGATTGTATGCCATGCCGCTCAAGGGTTACTTCTTCTGGATGGGTCTCGCGCTTTGCGCATTTCTATACGGCGCATCATTCGCGCTCGGAACCCATGAGGTGAAGCCGAACGGCGCGCAGGACCTGCCGCTGGAGATCCAGAAGATCCGCGCGCAACAGGCCAAGGCCAAATTCGGCCCGCCATCTCAGACCGTCAGACCGGGCGGCGCGAGCTAGCCCCGTCCGACTTGATACCGGCGATTATGCCAGCTTCACCTGGGTCACGTCCGGCAAGGCGCCCGCGCCGGGTTGCTCTTTCCAGTGACGGTGATTGAACACCTGGCCGTCGCGGCGCACCATCTGCACAAGGCCGAGATCGATCTTCGCATAGACGAAGCCCGGCTTGTTCGGAGCGCCAGTGGCGATCACGCCGTCGTCGGGAAAATGCCGGTCGGGCGGACCGAAGACATTGGCGGCGCCGGCATTGGTGTCGACCGCAGGCGACCATTCCGCCGCGCCCACCGTCGGCGCCTGCACCACGAAGCATTGGTTCTCCAGCGCGCGGGCAGCGCAGGCGACACGCACGCGATGATAGCCGGGCATCGCATCGGTGCAGGAGGGCACCAGGATCAGTTCGGCCCCGGCTTCGACGAGCGCGCGCACCAGCAGCGGAAATTCGGCGTCGTAACAGATGGCGATGCCGATTTTGCCGAGCGAAGTCTCGAACAGGTTCAGCCCCTCACCCGGCGAAATGTGCCATTCCTCGCGCTCAAAGCGCGTCATCACCCGCTTCTCCTGAATGCCGACCTTTCCCGACGGCGAGAACAGGCGCGCCGTGTTGCGGAAGCTGCCGTCGCTCTGCCGCAGCGGCACGCTGGCGGCGCAGATATAAACCTGCTGCTGGGTCGCGAGATTTCGGTGCAGATCATAGGCCGCCGGAAGGAAATCCTGCATCGCCTCGATCGAGCGCTTCAGATCGGCAGCAATATTCTTGCCGGCGAGGCTCGCCAGTTCCATCGAGCCGTATTCGGGAAACACGATCAGCCGCGCCCCGCGGCCCGCTGCATCGTTCACCCAGCGGGTGATCTTGTATTCGTAATCGGCGAAGGCGCGGAAACGGTCGATCGGATATTGCGCGGCAGCGATGGTGAACGTCATCACAAAGCCTTCAGCCAGAACTGCATCGGCTTCTCGGTCTCGGCCTGGTCGCCAATATCCTTCCAGGAAAAATGCGCGATCATGCCGTCCATCTTGCGGTAGCCGCGTTTCTTCCAGAAGACGTCGAACGGCTGATAATCCTTTGGCCGCGCCGGATGCTCGGCCGGACGCACGACGCCGCAGAAGACGGAATATTTGTAGCCCTTCGCACGCGCATGCTTCTCGCGTTCCTCGAAGAAGATATGGCCGATGCCCTGACCGCGATATTGCGGCAGCAGGACCGATTCGCCGCAATAAAAAATCTCGTCGAGATTGTAGCCGGCTTTCAGGAACGGCTCCTGCAGCGGGCCATGCTGGGTGACAAGGGCGGAGCCGGTGGCGCAGCCGATGATGTCGCCGTTGTCTTTGGCGGCGACGATGATGCCATCCTTGCCTTTTGCAAACTGGCGCAGATAGCGCTGTTCGTATTCAACAGTGCCATCGTAGAGATAGGGATAGTCGCGAAACACCGCGATCCGCAGCTGCGCCAGATCATCAAGCGCGGCATTGAGGGCGGGGCCAGTCAGCGGGGCAACACAAAGCGTCATGACGCCATGATATGGCCAGCAGGGGGTATTCGCACAACCGGCTGACGGGCATGCCAAAGCTGCAGAAACGCCGCGCCCGTCCGGCGCTCAGGCGCGGATAAGCGCCACACCCGGCGTCTCCACCACCATGGTGCGCATGTGGATATCCGGGAAGTTGCGGCGCTTGTTCTCACCGCTGCGGTAGGCGTGTTCGCGCACAAGGCTAGCGGCGCGCGTCGACTGGCGGGCAATGATCGCGTCGAGAATATGGGCATGGTCAGAATGCGCCGCCTCAAGCTGCCGGCGCGTCAATTCGGGATGCACCACATTAAACATCGTATCGCGCGGCGACGCGAGTGGTACCAGATTGACCTTGGCGTAGGCCGACCAGAGCGGGCGTATGCGGCTGGCCTGCACCAGCGCGTCGTGGAAATCGAGATTCATCCGGCACCAATCGCGCCGCTGCGGGACCTCCAGATGCGGGCTGCGCAGTAAAATCTCGGCGCGGCCGATACAGGCCTCCAGACGCGCGCGATGCTCGGCATCGAACCCGCGCTCGGCCACGATCCGGGCGGCGATGGCCTCGACTTCCCCGCGCACCTCGATCGCCTCCACCACTTCATCGAGCGTGAAACTGCGCACGCGGAAGCCGCGGCGCGGAAGCCGCACCAGGAGCCCGTCCTGCTCCAGCACCGCCATCGCCAGCCGCGCCGGCGTGCGCGACACCCCGAGCAGTTCGGCCACCCTGGTTTCCGGCAGCTTCTCGTCCACAGGGAACGTGCCGCGCAGGACGAGGTCACGCAAAGCTTCCGTGGCGCGCTCTAGCTGCGTTTCAGCGGCGGATTCCTCGGCCTCATCGTCCGGCGGCCTATTTTGCATGCCATTTTGCAATTTATCAGGCTCAGACCGGAGTCCTCGTTTGACTTTTTGAATTTTTTGCATGCAAAATCTTATTTGAGAGGGAACTGCATACAAGGACAATAATCATGCTTGAGGCGCCGCGCCACCCGAGCCTCCCGACCTCGTTTCCCCGCTATGAGACCCCGCCGCTGATCGGCCATCGCAAGCCGCGCTGCCCGCCCTATGTCGAGGTGTCGAGCGTCGACCAGCTCCTGCCCTATCTCGATGTGGTCGCGCGGCGTCCCTACAATCAGGGTCTGCATGCCTGCTGGGATCTGAAGCGCGGCGAACGCATCCAGTTACGCGTCGACAACTGGCACGACCCGCTGGTGATCGAGGCCTGCAAACGCATCCTCGAGAAATACGGCTGCACCTACGAAATCCTGCATGTCGAGAAAGGCCCGATCCCGAACTGGGTCGGCGCCGACGAGGTCGAATATTATCTCTACCGCACCAAGGAACTGGCGCAGTGGATGGACCAATGGGACGTGATGTCGAAGGAGGGCAAGTTCGACAAGCTCCTGTGGGGCTATGGCGGGCCGGTGCTGGTCGACACCCATATGAAGATCCAGCGCATGCCATTCATCACGCCGGAGATCCTCGCCTCTCCCGCCTTCCTGATGCCGTATGAATTGCTGGAGGCGATCGACAAATGGACCTGGAATCGCGTCCGCACCGCCAACCGCGTGCGCATCACCGACCCGGAAGGCACCGACATCGAATACACGAACCACGACGGCTATTACGACCGCAACCGCGAGTTCTATAACGCCGATCTGGTGCACGACACCTGGACTGGCAACGAAGGCTTCGGCCGCACCTATCTGCCCGGTCACGTGATGGGACGTCCGTGGATTTTCCTGCCCGGCAAGGAAGACGGCAACGGCGTCATCGCCGGCACCACCAATCACATCGCGCCGGTGGACTGGACGCAGCTTGTCGTCGACGGCAGCAGGATCGTTGAGATCAATGCCGGCGGCGAGTTCGGCGAGAAGCTGCGCAAGCTGAAAGCGGACACCGACCACCTCTCCTATCCGGGCTTCCCCGGCAAGGGATTGTTCTATTGGTGGGAAGCCTCGATCGGCACCAATCCGCACATCCACCGCCCGCGCAAGGGATTCCCCTCGGGCTGGATCAACTGCCTGTACGAGCGCGTGCGGTCCGGCGTCATCCACATCGGCTTCGGCACCATCATCTCCAGCATGAACGAGCGCCGCGCGGCGAAGGCCGGGCTGCCGGTCGGACACTGGCATCTGCATCTCTACTTCCCGACCGTGCGTCTGCAGCGCGACGGCGACAACGAGACGCTGATCGAAGACGGACGTTTGCTCGCACTCGACGATCCGCACATCCGCAAGCTCGCGGACAAGCACGGCGGCGCCGATCTGTGGCTGCAGGAAAGCTGGATCCCGGCGGTACCCGGTCTCAATGTGAAGGGCGATTACTGGGACCATTATGCGAAGGATCCGCTCAAGTGGGTCCGCTCGGAGCTCGACATCTGCCAGAACTGGCATCATCTGTTCATGCCGATGGTCGGCGGTGATCCCAGCGCCTGTCATGACCGCTACGGCGTCTGGGGCGGCGGCCCGGGTGCGCATGCAGTGGCCGCCGGAGAGAATCCCGTTTCCGCCGCAGCGCATGTGCACGCGGCGGATGGGAGCTGCTGCCACGGTCACTGATTTTTCGTCCGCGATAGCAGGCGCCCGGCAGACGGCGCCGCAAAAAAGACCAACGACAACACACCGAGGAAATGCCGGAGGGACCACCCATGTCATGCGCCTATCTGCGCGCCATTGCGCTCGCTCGCAGCGCTTGCGGCGATATTCGCCGCGATCGCTACACCAGAGACGTCTGCGGCGACTTATCCCGATCGCCCGATCAAGATCGTCGTGCCGTTCCCGGCCGGCGGCGGCGGCGACATTCTGGCACGCACCGTGCTCAGCAAGATGGCTGAACAACAGGGCTGGACCATTGTCATCGAGAACCGGCCGGGCGCCGGCGGAAATATCGGCGTTGAATCGGTCGCGCGCGCCGCGCCGGACGGTTACACGCTGTCTTACGGCACCAACGGCACGCATGCGATCAATCAGACGCTCTACGCAAAGCCAGGCTTCGACGCGCTGAAGGATTTCGCACCGATCGGTCGCTTCACCCAGATCGGTCTGGTGCTTGCCGTACATCCCTCGCTCCCGGCCACGTCGGTGAAGGAGTTGATCGCCTATCTCAAGGACAATCCCGGCAAGGTGAATTATGCGACCGCCGGCAACGGCACGACGTCGCATCTCGCCGGCGCATTGTTCAAGAACACGACCGGCGCCAGCTTTCAGGTGGTGCCCTATCGCGGCGGCGGACCGGCCATGACCGATTTCATCGCCGGCACCGTGCAGATGATGATCGAGGTGATGCCCAGCGCCTTGCCGCAGGTGCAAGGCGGCAAACTGCGTGGCCTCGGCGTCACCACCGCAAACCGCTGGCCGCTCGCCAAGGATATCCCGACCATGAGCGAAGCGGGCATGACGGATTTCGTCATTACCGCCTGGGACGGATTATTCGCACCCGCCGGCACGCCGAGACCGATCATCGACACGCTGAACGCCGCGGTGCGCAAGGCCTTGTCCGATCCGCAGACACAGGAGGCACTTTTGAAACGCGGCGCCGAGGCCGTGCCAGGATCGCCGGAGGAATTCGGCACATTCGTCGGCGCGGAAGTTCAGCGCTGGGGCAAACTGGTCAAGGATTCCGGCGCGAAGATCGATTGATCCGACGCGACGGCAAAGCGCCGCCTCTACTACGACACCTGCCGGATCCAGTCCTGCAGGTTGTAGTAGGTGGTCACGCGGGCGATCTTGCCGTCGCGAATTTCGAAGAAGGCGCCGGCCGGCAGCCGATAGGTCTGGCCGCGCGCTTCCGGCAGCCCGGAATCGGTCGCGAGATAGGTGCCGTTGACGATGAATTCCGCCGCCGCGCGGGCGCCGCTCGCATCCACCATCACGGCGATATCGGTCAGGTTCTCGTCATAGCAACGCGCCATATGCGCGAGAAAGTCGCGGAATTTCTCCTTGCCGCCGCGGGCCGCGCCTTCGTTCACGTCATGCCGAAAGTCGTCCGCGACGCAGGCCAGCATGCCCTCCCAGTCCTTGGCGTTGAAGGCGTCGTAATAGCGGCGGATCAGAGAAGCGGTATCGGTCACGGGACTTGTCCTTTCGATCGTATGCCCCGCCTATCAAATACGCGCGAGTTTGCAAATCCGCCGGCCCACCGGGATTTGAACATTTCCCGGCGGCACGCGACTATTCCGGGAGGTGGCTTCACATGACCGCAAAATCTACGGCAGACACGGCGTCACGGCCGGCCCGGACCTTTCCAGACCAGCGCCACGATCTCTTCCTGCGCGAAGGCGCGGGCCGCTTCTACTGGAAACTCGACAATCAAGGCGTCCTGCTGTCGGACGACACGCTACGCTGGGAACATGACGGGATGCCGCGCGAGCGCGCCTTCACCGACATTCTGTCCATCAGGCTGCAAACCGCGCACGTCCACAAGAGCGGCGACATCGGCGTCTGCCAGATTACGTTCCGCGACGGCCTGATACTGACACTGCAGAGCAGCGACGCGCGCGGTTATGCCGACGATGCACGCGCGCAGGCCTATGCCGGCTTCGTGCGCGACCTGCATGCGCGCCTGATGGCTTTCCGCCCGCGCGATATCCGCTATCTCGCCGGCAATTCCGAACGCTGGCACATGCTCGGCATTGCGGTGCTGGTCGTCGCGGGCCTGTTCTTTGTCGGGCTTCCACTGGCGCTGTTTCTGTATGTGCGCTCATGGGAGGTACTTGGCATTCTCGCGACCGGCGCGGCTTTTGTCTGGCCGGTGGCGCGCGTGGTGCAGCGGAATGCCCCGCGCGACTACGCACCCACACATGTCCCCGACGAGATGCTTCCCTGACGCGTTTCGTCGCGCGGAACCATCTTGGAACGCCATGTTTTTAACATAGCGGCCTGTCTTTACCTGTTGAGAGCCACGTTGCCCGCCGCCGCCGATTCAGGCTTCATCCATCATCGCTCTTGCCATCCATTCCCGAAGGCCCGCATGGCGCGCAATCTCCGCCCGATCTTCTCATTGCTGCTTGCGGTTGCCTTCCTTCTCGCCGGCAATGGTCTGCAATTCACGCTGCTGCCGCTGCGCGGCACCGCCGAGGGATTCGACCCCATCGCGCTCGGGCTGATCGGCTCCGCCTATTATGTCGGCTTCGTGTCGGGGTGCCTGCTCGGGCCGTATGCGATCCTGCGCGCCGGCCATATCCGCGCCTTCGCCGCGATGGTGGCGGTCGCCGCCGCCGTAACGCTTGCTTATGCGCTCGTGCCCTCTCCGGCAGCCTGGGCGTTGTTCCGCCTGCTGACCGGATTCTGCCTCGCCGGATTCTATCTGGTGGTGGAAAGCTGGCTCAACGACCGCGCCGACAACGCAAGCCGCGGCATGGTGATGTCGGCCTACATCATCGTGAATTTCGGCGCCATCACCGCCGGGCAGATGCTGGTGACACTGTATCCGATCGAAGCCGCCGGCAGCTTCATGCTTTCGGCCATCCTGGCGTCGCTCGCCATCGTTCCCGTCGCGCTGACCCGTTCGGCGCAACCCGCACCGATCACCATCGTCAGCTTCCGGCCCCGGACCTTGTATGAAGCGGCGCCGGTTGCCTTGGTGGCAAGCTTCATGATCGGGCTTGCCAACGGCGCATTCTGGTCGCTCGCCCCGCTTTCTGCAGCAGGCAGCGGCCTCGACGTCGCGCAGGTGGCCTCGTTCATGAGCATCGCCGTGCTGGCCGGCGCAGTGGGGCAATGGCCGTTCGGCCGCTTGTCCGATCGCGTCGATCGCCGTCTTGTCCTGTTCGGCATTCTGCTGGGCGCCGCAGCCGCCGGCCTTGTGCTGTTTGTGTTTGCGAACTCGGTGGGGAGCCTGATGACATTCGGCTTCCTGTTCGGTGCGCTGGCCCTGCCGACCTATTCCATTGCTGCGGCACATGGCTTCGACAAGACGCCGCACGGTGACATGGTCGCGACCTCCGCGACGCTGCTGCTCGTGAACGGCCTCGGCTCCGTGATCGGGCCGCTCGCGGCGTCGGCGCTGATGAATCCTTTGGGCCCGCGGGCGCTGTTCCTGTTTACCGCGATCTCGCAGGCGCTGCTGGCGGCCTATGTGTTCTACCGGACGCGGGTGCAGGTCTCGCTCGCGCCGCCCGAGAAGACCGAATTCGATGTGGCGACCACGTCCCCGGTCGGCGCCGTCGTGACCACCGAAACCCTCGACCCGGATGATCCGCTGGTCGCCGTGCCCGACGATTATGTCCCGGAAACAAAGCCGGAACCCGGCGCAGCCCCGGTGTAACCGCCTGATATTCCCAAGGTTCTACACCCCTATCGCCGCCGCAAAGCTAACCTATATATGAGAAATGAGCCGCGCATTCGTGAAAGAAGCGGAAGACGGCGACAGTTTTGACGATCTTGGCGATCGGCCGATCTCGCCGTATCCGAACGATGTCACTCCGGAAGGGCTTGCCCTGATCGAGGAGGCCTTGGAACGCGCGCATCGCGAACATGCCGAGGCGCAGGCGAAAAACGACCGTCGCGCATTGGCGGAAGCAGCCCGCGATCTTCGCTACTGGAACGCGCGGCGCGCCAGCGCCCAGGTCATTCCGCCGCCGGTCGACAAGGAGCATGTGCATTTCGGCTCAACCGTGACGCTGATGCGCGATGACGGACGCAAGCAGACCTTCCAGATCGTCGGCGAGGATGAAGCCGACATCGCCAAAGGCAAGCTGTCACACGCGGCCCCGCTCGCCCGCGCGCTGTTCGGCCGTAAAGCCGGCGAAACGGTGACGGTCGGCAAGAACGACGTCGAGATTCTCGAGATCAACTAAGATGAGCACGAACGCGGACAGACGTCATGCTGACTTCTCTGCATCTGCGTGAAACCGCAAGGCGCCTGCAACTGTTCAGGCGGCGACTGCTGCGATCGCACCCGCTGCTCGGCATCCTCGCTCTCAATCTTGTCGCTGGCCTCCTCATCGGGGCGATCGCCGTCGGCGGATTGCTGCTGCTCGACACGCACGGCCTGCGCAGCCTGATCCTGCGCGATGCTTCGCCCGCCGCCGCCCTGCTGCTACTCAGCTTCGGCTTTGCCATCACCTTCGGCAGCGCGCTGATGGGCTGCGCGATCATGAAGCTGCCACGCGAGACTCCGGAGGCTCCGCCTTCCGCCGGCAGCGGCGACGGATCACGGGCGCTGCCAGTGCCTGCACGCGGCTGCAGCGACATGGTGGGACGGATCGTGGCGCAGCCCGCAGCGCTGCCGACGCACACGACCCTCGAGACAAGAGCGAAGGCATAAGGCATAACGTCGCTTTCATT
>JAEWCJ010000412.1 GCA_023390695.1 Pseudomonadota bacterium
CTCATGATTCGAACGAGGGGACAAAGAGACTGAAGGCGGACCCGGCGCCTCAAACAATACGGGCGATGAATCGCGTCCTCTCCGTCGTCATCGGGATAGGCCCGGCCATGACATCCCGGCCATGACATGCGGCTAATTGATCTTCACATCCGCCGCCTTGATGATCGGTGCCCAGCGCGCCACCTCGGCATCGATCACCGCACGGAACTGCTCCGGCGAGTTGCCGACCGGCTCCATCAATTGCGTGGCGAGTTTCTCGCGCACGGCCGGCGCTTTCAACGCCTCCACGACATCCCTGTTGATGACGTCGATCAGCACCTTCGGCGTGCTGCCCGGCGCGATCAGGCCCATCCAGGTGTCGGCTTCCAAGTCGATGCCGGATTCCTTCAGCGTCGGCACATCCGGCAGGAACGCGGAGCGTTTCGGCAGCGAGACCGCGAGGATCTTGGCGGTGCCGGCGGCGGCATGCGGGGTCACCGAAATCGCCGGCAGGCAGGCCATATGCACGTCGCCGCGAATGACCGCGGTCATCGCCGCGGGCGAGGAGGGATAGGGAATATGCACGAGCCTGGCGCCGCTCTTGATCGCAATCGCTTCCATCGTCAGATGCGACAGCGAGCCGTTGCCGATCGAGCCGAAATTGTATTTGCCCGGTTCCTTCTTCAGCAACGCGACAAGTTCGGCGACGTTGTTCACGCCGAGCGCGGGATTGACGGTAAGGGCGCTCGGCATGGTGACGAGTTGCGTCACCGCGGCGATGTCCTTCTTCGGATCGTAGGGCAGCTTGGAAAACAGCAGCGTGTTGATCGCCAGCGGTCCGCCGATGCTGACACCGAGCGTGGTGCCGTCGGGCGCGGCCTTGGCGACGGCGTCGGTGCCGGTATTGCCGCTGGCGCCGGCCTTGTTCTCCACGATGAACGACGAGCCCGGATATTTCTGCTGCAATTGCTCGGCGACCAGCCGCGCCACGATGTCCGGCGTCGAGCCGGGACCGAACGGGGCGATGATGCGCACGGTCTTGGCCGGCCAGTCCTGCGCGTGCGCCGGTGTGAAAGCGAAGAGAAGTGCGGCGAACAGGATCGCGAGTTTTTTCATGGCGTGTCCTTCCCGAGAAAGGCTCCGTTGCGCAGAAGCGTGTCCTGCAATTGGGTGATGTCAATGTCCGCCGGATTGCCGTTTCCGGCAAGAGCGAGGTGGGATGCGGTGGCGGCGGCTTCGCCCATCACGAAGCAGGCGCCGGAGACGCGCGCCGCGGATTGCGCTTCATGCGTCATCGACGCGCAGCGCCCCGCCACCAGCAGATTGTCGACGTTCTGCGGCAGCAGCATGCGGTAGGGCAGATGATTGTAGCCGCGCGAACCGGGGATATCCGGCCATTCCCAGATCACGTCGCCGGCCACATGCGCCTCGATGGGCCAGCCATTGACGCCGATGCTGTCGTCGAAACTCGCGCAGGTGAGCACGTCCTCGCGCGTCAGCATGTAGCGGCCGTTGATGCGGCGCGTCTCGCGGATGCCGAGCTGCGGCGGAATATCGACGATGTAGGATTTCTCGAAGCCCGGCGCGTGCGCCTTCAGGAATTCGAAAAAGGCGAGCGCCTGTCGGCGGCCTTCGATTTCGCCGGCGCTGAGTTCGCGCGCATCGGTGCCGTCGAGCGCGCGGCCGCTGGCGGATTTGAGCTGGGTGACATTCACCCGCCATTCCGTCGCGTGCTGCATCGGGCGCACGATCGCGCCCTTGCGCGGGAAGCGCATGCCGCGTTTCTCCGCCTCTTCCATGAGCGCCGGAATGGTCTTCCAGGCTTCGCCGGCCGCCGCGGGATCGATCCCGTTCAGCCGGAACATCATGGTGGGGTAGAGCAGGTCGCCGTTGCTGTTGCCGATCTCGTAGGGCGCGCCGGCAAAGGCGGCAAGATCGCCGTCGCCCGAACAGTCGATGAAGATCCGTCCGCGCACCGCCTTGCGGCCGGATTTGGTTTCGATCAGCAGCGCGTCGATGCGCGGACCGTCCATGACCACGCCGGCGGCAAGGGCATGGAAAAGGATATCGGCATTGCGCGCAAGCAGGAGATCGTCCGCGGCGATCTTGTAGGCCGCGGTATCATAGGCCTGTGCGTGGGTCTTGCCGAAGATCGCATGCGGTATATTGAGCCCGCCCAGCCTGTCGATGCGCGCGAGCAGGTCGTCGGCGACGCCATGCACCACCTGCCGGATATCGCCGTGCACGTTCGCATGCAGGCCGCAGAAATTGGTGACGCCCGCCGCTGTCCCCATGCCGCCGAGAAAGCCGTAGCGTTCGATCAGCAGCACCGTGCGGCCGAGCGCGGCGGCGGCCGCTGCGGCGGCGATGCCGGCCGGTCCGCCGCCCAGTACGACGATGTCGAATTCCCCGAGAACATCGGTACTGCGGGCAGGTTCGATCAGGGGTGATGGCATGACCGCCTCATCTGCATTTGAGGGCGCTTTATGTGGCCGGCGCAGGCACACGGCAATGGCTTGCCATGACCGCCGCCGTCCTCTACTTGAACCATTCCAGTCTGGCGAGCCGGGTGGCGTCATGGGCCTTGCAATAATGATCCTCGGGCTTGCCGTGTTCATCGGCACCCATGCCTTCACCACGCAGCGCAAGGCGCGTGCCGAACTGATCGCCCGCATCGGCGAGGGCGCCTATAAGGCGCTCTATTCGGTAATCTCGCTGATCGGGATCGCGCTGATCGTCTATGGGTTCGTGGAGTATCGCGCCACCGGCTGGATCGATATCTGGTATCCGCCCGCCTGGACGCGTCATCTCGCGGCGCTGCTCGTGTTGTTCGCCGCCATCTGCTTCGTCGCCGCCTACAGCCCCGGCCACATCAAGCGGGCGCTGAAGCACCCGATGCTGGCCGGCGTGAAATTGTGGGCGACCGCGCATCTGATCGCCAATGGCGATCTCGGCTCCATCATCCTGTTCGGGTCGATCCTGGGCTGGGCGGTATTCGACCGCATCACGCTCAAGCGC
>JAEWCJ010000414.1 GCA_023390695.1 Pseudomonadota bacterium
GCACCTACACGGCGCCGGTCGCGCTGAACGGCGCGTGGATCGGATCGGGAACGGTGACGCTCGCCGGCAATGTCGCGACGCCGGCGAATGTGCTGCTCGGCACCACGGGCGCCACCTGCATCGCCGCCGCCAACCGCGCCGCGCTCACCGTCAAGGGCATGAAGCTGCAGACCGCCGGGACGGGAAGCTGCATCCAGGCCGCGACCGGCGCGGCGATCGAGCTCGCGCAGGGGATCGTGTTCGGCGCCTGCGCCTGGCATCACATGATGGCGACGCTGAACGGCACGATCAGGATTGCCGCCGCCTACCAGATCGCCGGCGGCGGGCTGACGCATATCACCGCCAATCTCGGCGGCGTCATCAGCGGCATCAATCTTGCGGGGATCGCGCTGACCGGCACGCCGGCATTCAATGCGTCGTATGCCTTCGTCTTCGCATCCAGCGGCGGCATCGTGGAGTATTACGGCAATACGTTTTCAGGCTCGGCGACAGGGCCGCGCTTCCTGACGAATCTGTGCGGAGTGGTCAATGTCAATGGCGCGACTCCGAATACATATCTTCCTGGCAATCTGAC
This sequence comes from Pseudomonadota bacterium, assembly GCA_023390695.1. The sequence continues at coordinate 575 of JAEWCJ010000414.1, forward strand.
CGGTTCTACGGCCAGCGGTGGTCAATGCGCTTGAACTGATATGTCTTCTAGATGGCCTGGAATTGATAATGCATCTGGTCCAGATGCACTCAACATACTTGCACCATTTTGGATAATTGCGGCGGAAGGCCGGCACGTTGGCAGGAACAGTGCCATACGGCCGAGATCCGATCATCAGAAATCATCCTCAGAGCCATCCTCACCAACGAGCGTAAAATGAGCGCTGCTTCGTCCTTTTGCGCCTTCGCCATCCGCGGGCTCGCGGGCGGCGCGCCGTTTCATTTCTCCGGCGGCATCGACGCGATTGCCGGCAGGCTGTCGCGGCTCGGCGTGCCCTGCGCGGTGCATGAGCAGGGCTCGTTCCTGCGGCCTTATGGCGAGGTGCCGCGTATCGCCGGCGCGGCCTTGCGCGCCGCCGGGCAGGGCGCGGCGCCCATCCTGATCGGCCATTCCATGGGCGCCGATGCGGCGCTGAAGGTTGCGGTGCAGCTCGATGCGCATGGGGTCGCTGTGCCGCTGGTCGTCTGTTTCGATCCCACCGCGTTCAAATTGCTGTTCGGGCCGCCGCCGGTGCCGAAGAATGTCGCCCGCGCGATCTGCTTCTATCAGAAGCTGACGCCGCTCGGCCGCGGCACGCTGCGCCCGGCCGCCGGATTCACCGGCACGCTGGTCCAGGAGCGGCACGAGCGCATTCACAGCCGTCTCGACGACGATCCGGCGCTGCAGGCGCGGGTGCTGGCCGAGGTGCGGCGTCTCATGGACCTGTGACGGCGTCCCGTCCGCACGGACATCGCAGCCGCGCCTTGCGCGGCTTTTTCATTTTCAGGAGGCAGACATTTCAGGAGGCAGACATGGTGGCGGCAACATTCGACGAGGCGCTGCGGCGTCTGCTGGCGCATGAGGGCGGCTATGCCGATCATCCCAGCGATCCCGGCGGGCCGACCAATTTCGGCATCACCATTCACGACTACCGCAAATACGTGAAGCCGGATGCGACCGCGGCCGATGTGCGCGCCATGCAGGTGTCGGAGGCGAAGGCCATCTATCGCGACAAATACTGGCACGTTTTGCGGTGCGACGACCTGCCGGCGGGCCTCGATTACGCCGCCTTCGATTACGGCGTGAATTCCGGCGTCGCGCGGGCCGCAAAGGTGCTGCAGCGGCTGCTCGGATTGCCCGACACCGGCCGCATGAGCGATGCCGTGATCGCCGCGGTGAAGACGCGCAGCGCCGCCGATCTCGTTGCGCGGCTCTGCGACGAGCGGCTGGCCTTTCTGAACGGCCTGCGCACCTGGCCGGTCTTCGGGGCCGGCTGGAGCCGCCGCGTCGCCGAGGTGCGGCGCGCGGCCCTGGCAATGGCGAAAGGCGTGCGCGACGCTGCCGCGCCGTCGAAAGCGCAGGGACGGGGGCATGTGCCGGTCTCGAATCCCGCGCGCAATGCGACGGCGGCGGGCGTCGTGGTGGCGGGCGGCGGCGCGGCGCAGACCGCGCATCAGGCGGGGATGGGATGGCCGGCGGTGGCCGCGTGTCTTGTCGTTGCAGGCGCGATCGCCGTTGCCGTCTGGATCGGCTGGCGCTGGTGGCGCGAGCGGCGGCAGGCCGCGCCCGCGAAGGCGCAGATGGTGACGGCGTTGCTGCGCGAGAAACTGAAAGGTTGGAAGACCGTCGTGTTCGGCGCCGCGCTGACCGGATCAAGCCTCGTGGCCGACGTGCTGGAGGCGCTGCAATTCATCGATCTCGCGCCGCTGTTGCCGCCGGCTTATGCCGTGAAAATCATCGCCGCCATCGGCATCGCCACGATCATCCTGCGTCTCGCCACCACTGGCCGCGTCGGGCAGAAGGATTGGTAAGATGGTTGGCACTCTTGTGCTGAAACTTCTCGGCCTGTTCGGCGGCAGCGCGATCGAGAGCATCATCACGCGCGTCGCCGATCACTTCCAGAAGAAGGCGAGCGACGATCTCGCGCGCTTTCAGACCGGCGTCGCGGCCGACACCCAGATCGCGCTGGCGCAGATCAATGCCGAACTGGAGACGCGCCGCAAGCAGGCGGAGATCTTGCAGGCCGACCGCGGCTGGCGCGTGACCGCGTGGATCCGCCCGCTCATCGTCTATCCCTGCGTCCTGCATTTCGGCGCCATCGTGCTCGATTCCACTTTTCTGTTCGGCTGGGGCATCGCCAAATTGCCGCCGCCTTACGACACCTACGAGCAGGCGATCATCCTGTCGTTCTTCATCGCGCGGCCGTTCGAGAAGGTGGCGCGGGTGTTCACCGCGGGGCGGGGATAGCGCAAAGCCGTCCGGATGCCGTGCCGACAAGATGTTTTTCAGGTTAGGATTGCGAGTCTGACAAGTTGCCATGCACAAGCAGCACTTCGTCTTGCAGATTGCCTTAAGGGGTGTACCCGTCCCGCCTTTGAATTATCGAGGCAAGGCCAAGATCATTGCGACCCGGGTGCTCAAACTCAGCGAGGCCGATGGCGACGTCGACATCGCGATAAGGCTGTTCGCCCCGGAGGCTGCAAATGATGCTTGGTGGTGTCAGTATGAGGTCGACTGGCCTGAAGGTCGTCATCAAATGAAAGCTTGGGGCACGGATGCCATTCAGGCGATTGTGCTGGCTCTGCAAATGATTGGCGCGGAGCTCTACACGAGCAGTTATCACAAGTCCGGCAAGCTTAGACTCGACACACCGGGACGCGGCTATGGATTTCCGGTGCCGGCCGGAATCCGCCACCTCCTGGAAGGAGACGATGCGACGTACGGTGCATAGCCGCCCCCAATCCGCCGCGAATCGCATTCATCCGGGGTTCAGGCGCCGAATCCTATGTGACACTCCCATGTCTCCCGCCACGCTCATCCTGACCACGATGCTGACCGCCGCCGGTCTCGCCGCGCCGGCTGGCGCCGCCGATCCTGGCCAATGCCTCACGCCCGACCAGCGCCGCTCCGTCGCCGCCAGCGGCAAGGTCGTGCCGCTGTCGAAGGCGATCCGTGCGAGCAAGGCGCGCCGCAACGAGGTGGTGAACGCGCAGCTTTGCAACGGCCCGAAGGGGCTTATCTATCTGCTGACAGTCGTCGCCCGTGATGGCAAGGTGACCCGCATGGCCATCGACGCCCAGACCGGTAAACCGGCCGGGGGCGGCTGACCCCGGAGGGTTCCACATTGCGTCTCCTCGTCGTCGAGGATGATCCCGATCTCAATCGCCAACTCGCCACCGCGCTGACCGAGGCCGGCTATGTCGTCGACCGCGCGTTCGACGGCGAAGAGGGGCATTATCTGGGCGAGACCGAGCCCTATGATGCGGTGATCCTCGATATCGGTCTCCCGAAACTGGACGGCATCTCGGTGCTGGAGGCTTGGCGGCGGGCAGGCCGCGCCATGCCGGTGCTGATGCTCACCGCGCGCGACCGGTGGAGCGACAAGGTGCAGGGCTTCGACGCCGGCGCCGACGATTATG
>JAEWCJ010000435.1 GCA_023390695.1 Pseudomonadota bacterium
GTGATAGCCGGGCGACGGTCAGAGAGGCAACCTGCTTTCCGGTTCGGTCAATTCGCCCAGATTCTGGATCTGATTGCTGAGATTGGCATGCGCCAGGGCGACCGGGGAGAAAGACCGCCGGTGGTGGATGGTCGGACCCAGCTTCTTCAATGCAGCAAAGTGTTCCGGGACCGAATAGCCCATGTGGCGCTCGAAGCCATAGCCCGGATGCTCCGCGCCGATTCGCTTCATCAGCCGGTCGCGGGTCACCTTGGCGACAATCGAGGCGGCGGCGATCGACAGCACCAGGGCATCGCCGGAAATCACCGCCTGGCATTCGCAGGGGACGTCGATGCGGTCGCGGCCGTCGACAAAAACGAGCTGCGGTCTCACCGGCAGGGCGGCCACCGCACGTGCCAGTGCCCAGAGCGAGGCCTGCAGAATATTGTGCCGGTCGATGCGTTCGGTGGAGCCGAAGGCAACGCCCACTTCGGCGCTCGCGCAGATCTTTGCGTAGAGCTTCTCGCGCTCCTCGTGCGTCAGCTTCTTGGAATCGTTGAGTCCGCGCGGAATGCGATTGGGATCGAGAATGACCGCGGCGGCCACCACCGGACCGGCCAACGGCCCGCGTCCGGCCTCGTCGCAGCCCGCAATCGGCCAGACGCCGCGTTTCAGGGCCGCCCGTTCCCGCCGGAAGGTCGGGCGCAGGATCTCGTCCTTGAGGGGAAGGCGCGGTGTCTTGGCAGGAAGCTTGCGAGTCATGGCCGCGATGGTGCGCAGCCCGGCCCGCAAGTCAACGCTTAAGCGCTCTCCGGCGGAATCGTACACGCAATCCACCAAACGGCACCCGGCTCGGGTCGATTGGAGCGCCGTTTATCCCAGAATGCCGAACGCGAGCGTCAGAACAGATTCAACTGCTCCGATCCCTTGGCCGGTTTCTGGAAATGCTCGGTGGTCAGAGAGCGGCGCTCGGTATTGAGGCCGAGCTTCGCGCAATGCCGCTCGAACCTGCGCCCGATCATCCAGGCATAGGGGCCACCGCCGGTCATGCGCTGCCCCCAGCTCGAATCATAATCCTTGCCGCCGCGCATGTCGCGGATGAGCTTCATCACGTGCCGATAGCGGTCGGGATAATTCGCCATCAGCCATTCCTTGAACAGGTCGCGCACTTCCAGCGGCAGCCGCAGCAGCACATAGCCTGCGCCCTGCACCCCGGCCATGGCCACCGCATCGAGGATGCGTTCGATATCGGCATCGTTGATCGCGGGAATGATCGGCGCCATCATCGCGGTGGTCGGAATGCCGGCGGCCGACAATTGCCGCAACGCTTCCAGCCGTTTCATCGGCGCGGACGCGCGCGGCTCCATGGTGCGCGCCAGCTTCGCATCCAGCGTCGTCACCGACAGCGCGACTTTCACCAGATTGCGCTCCGCCATGCGCGAAAGGATGTCGATGTCGCGCGTCACCAGCGCCGATTTCGTCACGATGCCGACCGGATGCCCCGCGCGCTCCAGCACTTCCAGGATGCGGCGCATGATCTCGTATTTCTTCTCGATCGGCTGATAGGGGTCGGTGTTGGTGCCGATTGCGATCGTGCGCGGGCTGTAGGAAGCGGCGGCCAGCTCGCGCTCCAGCAAGGCTGGCGCATCCGGCTTCATGAACAATTTGGATTCGAAGTCGAGTCCTGCCGACAGGCCGAGATAGGTATGCGTCGGCCGCGCGAAGCAATAGACGCAGCCATGCTCGCAGCCGCGATAGGGATTGATCGAACGGTCGAAGGAGATGTCGGGAGACTCGTTGCGGGTGATGATCTTGCGCGTCGCGTCGGCCTGCACCTCGGTCTTGAACGGCGGCAATTCCTCAAGGCTCTGCCAGCCGTCGTCAAACGCGATGCGTGCGACCGCCTCGTAGCGGCCGGATGTGTTCGACAGGGTGCCGCGGCCGCGGCGCCGGTCGCGATCGACGGCGCTGTCGAGGAGGCCGGTCGTATCGGGTGCGGCGCGGTTCAAGCCGCCCGCCGGCCTGGAGGGCACTTCCCCAAACGGCGGGCGGCTTCGGGCTGCAGAGGATGATCTGGCCATGGCTGCAATCTAGGTGTCTGATGTGAACAAAACAAGAACAATATCCACCGCCACCGAAATTGCCGAATATCGTGGCATGCGATGGACAGAGCCCCATGATATGGGGCAACCGCGCCGTAGAATTCGGGTTCCAGAAATCGCAGATGCTGAGCGTCATCATTCCCACCAGCGAATCGGAGCGGGCGGTCGTCCGCACGCTGGCCTGTCTGGTTTCCGGCGCGACCGCCGGTCTCGTGCGCGAGGTCATTCTGGCGGATGCCGGCTCGACCGACGAGATCGAGAAGGTCGCCGACGTTGCCGGTTGCCGTTTCATGTTGCTGCCCGGAACGCTGGGCGGTCGCCTTGGCGCCGCCGCCAAGGCTGCGCGCGGACCGTGGCTGATGTTTTTGCGGCCGGGAGCGGTGCTCGATCCCGACTGGGTCGCCGATGTGGAGCGTTTCCTGATGGGGGCGGGCGATGTCGGAGCGGCGAAGGCCGCCGCCTTCCGCCCGCAGGCCGGTGACGGGCGATCCTTGTCAGGACAATTGCTGCTGCTCCTGCGTCAGATGACCAGCGGCCCCTCGCCGGATCATGGCCTTCTGCTGGCGAAGACCACCTATGAGCGGCTGGGCGGGCATGGCATCACCACCCGCGATCCGGAGCGGCAATTGATCCGCAGGATCGGCCGCCGCAACATCGCGATGTTGCGGTCGCGCGTGAGCGGCTGATCCGCGCCGGCGAAAACAAGGCAGGCCGGCATTGCTCCGCAAGCATGGCTGCGCAAAAAAGCCGAACTTTGGTTGCGCCGCCTCTTGGAATGCCGTTCGCCCGGCCTAGAGTCTTTCACCGTTTCGTGGAAACGGCGAAAGAC
>JAEWCJ010000005.1 GCA_023390695.1 Pseudomonadota bacterium
GCTCAGGTGCCGGTCGCGCATGGTCAGGAGCAGCCGTTGGATGCCGAATTCGGGCAGCGTTTCGCGCTCCAGACGCACCCAGAGCGGATTGAGCGTCCATTCCCGGACCTGTCCCTTGGCGCTGACCTTGCGGAATTTCAGTTCCGAGGGAGTGACGATGACCTGTTCGAATTCGGACGCGGCGCGATAATTCGCCCGGAAGGCCCAATAGATCAGCAGCACATCCAGCCCGAAAAATCCGAGGACCGGCCAGGCGCCGGCAACCAGGAAGATCATGCCGGCGACGAAGCTGATGCCGCTCACCATGACCATCAGCACAATGAACCCGTTGCGGCTCAGCGAGCGGTGCGGGGTCAGCGTCGCCGAAAACAATGTGGGTTCGGGTTGAGGGTCGTTGTCCAGACTCATACCCCCCAGTATAGGGGAGAAATGGCCCCGAAAAAGACTAGGAAACGCAAGACTCCGGCAAAGGCCCGGAAAGCGGCAGCCAAGGGTTCCCGCAAGAAACCGCCCCGGAAGTTAAAGGTGAGGCCGAAAACTGCCGCCTTGCAGGCGAAGGCGGATGAGACTGCCATTCATGGCGATGTTCCACAATGGACGCCGGCCGAGGTCGAAGAGGCTTTCCGGCGGTTCCAGGAAGTGGAGCCGGAGCCGAAGGGCGAATTGCAGCACGTGAATGCCTTCACGCTGCTGGTTGCGGTGGTGCTGTCGGCGCAGGCGACCGACGCCGGCGTCAACAAGGCGACGCCACCCCTGTTCGCGGCCGCCGATACGCCGCACAAGATGGTCGCGCTCGGGGAAGAGAAGGTCCGCGACTATATCAAGACCATCGGCCTTTTCCGCACCAAGGCCAGGAACGTCATCCTGCTGTCGCAACGGCTGATCGCGGATTATGGCGGCGAGGTGCCGCATGATCGTATGGCGCTGGAATCATTGCCCGGCGTCGGGCGCAAGACAGCGAATGTCGTTCTCAACATGGCGTTCGGCGAGCCGACCATGGCGGTCGATACGCATGTCTTCCGGGTTGGCAATCGCACCGGGCTGGCGCCCGGCAAGACGGTGCTCGACGTCGAACTGAAACTGCTCGAGGTGATCCCGGCCAAATACATGATGCACGCGCATCACTGGCTGATCCTGCACGGACGCTATACCTGTCTTGCGCGCAGACCGTTATGCGAGAAATGCATCATCGCCGATCTGTGCAAATGGCCGGGCAAGACGGTGCTGGCGGCGTAACATCTGTCTGCAAATGACTATGGGCGCTGTTGAACTTTCGCCTCAATCAGCTCGGCCTTGCTGCCGGACAGTTTCTTGTGCATGTGCACCATCAGCGCCATGCCGAAGAGCGGCGTCGCCAGATTGATGATCGGTATTGAGACGAATGCCGCAATCAGCAAGCCGGCGGTGAACACCGCTGTCTGATGCTGCTTGCGGAACGCCCTCGCCTCGTCGGCCGGGCGAAAGCGCATGGCGGCGAGCTCGAAATATTCCCGGCTCAGCAGATAGGCCGCGGCGAAGAAAAGGATGAACAGGCCGGCGCCGGCAACGAACAGAAACGGCAGGGCCAGAAGATAAACGCCGATCGCAAGCAGGGCGGTCTTGATGCCGTGCATGGTCGCCTCGACAAACGGCACCGCCTTGCCGAGAGGGTCGGCCGGGTAATAGACGCGTTCGACTTCCTCGGCGATCTGGTCAACGAAGAAGCTGCCGACGAAAGCCGTCACCGCCGGCATCAGGAAGATGCCGCCGACCACGATGCCGAGCGTCGCTGCGATCGAAAGAATCCAGATCAGCCACGACAGCGGCGTGTAGTAATTGGGGCCGACCTGTCCCTCGACCCAGCTTCCGCCGTCGGCGGCCAGCCAGGTTAGAATCTGATGCAAGCCGACGCCCAGCAGCACGACCATGACCAGCGCGAGCAACACGGCCTTCAGCAGAACCGACCGGAATTCCGGCGAGAGCATCTGCTGGATGGATTTTATGGCGGCGTCGATCATGGGAAGTTCCTGCGCTCGAAGCCGGAGAGGTAGCGAGCCTGCGGCCAGGATACAAGGCCGCAGGCTTTTTCCGGGCCGCGTCCCGAACAGCCGTCGAAACGATTGCGGTGCGGCGCGTGATTGGGCACATTTGCCGCGCCCCCCGGGAATTCGGAAGCCATGATTCCTTTGAATCGACGCAAGTTTCTCGCCGCAACGGCAGGCGTTGCGGCTGCGCCCATGCTCGGCACGCCTGCCGCAGCCGCAGAGCTGGACGTTGCGATCGTCGGTGCGGGAGCCGCCGGAATTGGCGCCGCGCGGAAGCTTGTCGCCGCCGGAAAACGCGTGCGAATTTTTGAAGCCGCGAATCATATCGGCGGGCGCTGCATCACCGACATGACGACCTTCGGCACGCCATTCGATCGCGGTGCGCACTGGATTCACATGCCGGATGTCAATCCGCTGGTGAAGCTCGCACCGCGCTCCGGGCTTGAGATCTATCCGGCGCCGCCCGGACAGAGACTGCGGATCGGCAAACGTTATGCGCGCGAAGGGGAAATGGAGCAGTTTCTCTCCGCGCTGGTGCGCTCGCGGCGCGCCATTGAAGACGCGTCGCGCAAGACAGATATGTCTTGCGCACAGGCCATGCCCAAGGATCTGGCCGACTGGCGCGCAACAGTCGACTTTCATCTTGGGCCGTTCGGCTGCGCCAAGGATCTGAGCGAGGTCTCGGCGCTCGATTTTGCCAGGTCCTGGGAGCGTGATGTCGATGCGTTTTGCCGGCAAGGTTTTGGAACATTGCTGGCCAAGCTCGCAGATGGATTGCCGGTGCAATTGGGAACGGCGGTCAATGCCATCGATTCCAAGCCGCGCGGCGAGGTCATTCTGGAAACCGCCAAAGGGCGTCTCGCGGCGCGTGCGGTGATCGTCACGGCCTCGACGAATGTGCTGCTTGCCGGCAAGATCGCGTTCGCGCCCGAATTGCCGAAGCGCCAGCTTGATGCATTGTCTCGGCTGGGACTTGGCAGTTACGACCACATCGTGCTGGAGCTGTCCGGGAATCCTCTCGGCCTGCAGCGCGACGATCTGGTGTTCGAGAAAGCCACAGGGCCGCGCACGGCGGCGTTGCTGGCGAATGCCGGCGGTTCGACGCTCGCCTATATCGATGTTGGCGGCTCATTCGGCCGCGATCTCGCCGGACAGGGGGCGCGTGAGATGGTGGCTTTCGCGCAGGATTGGCTCGGCGATCTGTTCGGCATCGATATGAAGCAGGCGGTCAAGCAGAGCTATGCCACGCAATGGAACGCCGAACCTTGGACGTTGGGAGCATTTTCTGCGGCTTCCGTCGGTGGTCAGCCTTCGCGCCGTATTCTGATGGAGCCGTTGCGGGAGCGCATTTTCTTTGCCGGAGAAGCCGCGCACGAGACCTTGTGGGGCACGGTTGGCGGCGCTTGGGAATCGGGCGAACGTGCGGCCGATGCTGCGATCCGGCTGTTGACGCCGCAACCGGCACGGCAACAACGGCAGCCCCGGCGATAAGGAAGGCCGAGGAGCAATACAAGACGACAGCCGTTTCGAAGCCGATCTTGCGATAGTAAGTGACCTGAATGGACGAAAAGCCCCGGCGGTGAGCCGGGGCCTTTTATCGTCAGTGACGTAAGACTTATTGGCAGGGATGCCGCAGCCCGTCATATCCGAGATAGGTGCCGCTGCGCGGATCGAAGGAGCGATACTTCGACGAGCAATAAGCCAGCCAGTCGCGGTCGGCTGCATAGGGCCGGGCATAATAGCCGGGCGGGGGCGGCGGGGGAGCTGCGGTCGCCGCGCCGATCATCGCTCCGAGCGCAAGGCCTCCCAGCACGCCGGCTGCTACGGCGCCGCCACGGCTGCTACGGCGATGGTGCCGGTGGTGATAGTAATGCCTGCGGTACTGGACGTTCTGCACAAGATCATTCGGCAATGTCCCGGCTGCAGCAATGTTGCGGGCGGGTGCGGCGGATGCCGGTGTCGAGAGTGTCGCCGCTCCTGCGACCAGCGCGAGGCCCAAAGCCAGGGGCGCAAACTTCGAGAGGTGAGGATGTTTCATTCTGAAATGACTCCAATGATAATTCCTCGCATACGATGCCGCGGAAATGAGACCGAAAAAAGAAGATCGCACCTCGTGGCGCGACCATGCGACGCAGCGAAGATGACGTGACGGTAATGTGTGCGGTCAGGCGCGCAGGAGTCCGCCGGTGCGCTTGCCGACGTCAGCGACAATCCTGCCAGCCAATGCTTCGATTTCCTCGTCGGTCATCGTCTTGCTGCGTGGCTGGATGGTAACCGCGATGGCAAGCGATTTCTTGCCCGGTTCGATGCCCTTGCCTTCGTAGACGTCGAACACCGTCACGTCGGTGATAAGCTGCTTGTCGGCATTCTGCGCGGCGCGCACGAGATCTCCGGCCTTGACCGTGCGATCAACGATGAATGCGAAATCGCGCGTCACCGGCTGGAACGGCGAGAGATCGAGTGCCGGCTTGGCGCGGGTCGGTTTCGCCTTCGGCTCGGGGATGCGGTCGAGGATCACTTCGAACGCGACAACCGGGCCTTCGGCATCGAGCGCTTCCAGTGCGCGCGGATGCAGTTCGCCGAACCAGCCGAGGATGTTCTTCGGCCCGATCTGAATCGTGCCGGAGCGGCCGGGATGAAACCATGCAGGTCCGCCGGGCACGATCTGCAGAGCATTCATGGGCGCGCCGGCGGCGGACAACACCGCCATCGCGTCGGCCTTGGCATCGAACGCATCGGCATGGCCGCCGCCATTCGACCAGTGCCGTCCCAGGCCGCCGCTGCGAGCGAGACCGCGACGCACGCCGGTGGCGGCCATCAACTGGTCTTCCGGCTTGTCGCCGGTGAAGATCTGTCCGACCTCGAAGATCGCGGTATCGGCGAAGCCGCGGTCGGCGTTGCGCTGAGCGGCCGCGATGAGACCTGGCAGCAGGCTCGGCCGCATGTCCGAGAGGTCGGAAGCGATGGGGTTGGCGAGTGCGAGCTCAGCCTGTCCGCCGCCGAACAATTCCGCTTTCGGCCTGGAGATGAACGACCAGGTGACCGCTTCGCTCAGACCGCGCGCGGCGAGCGTGCGCTTGGCCTTGCGGTTGCGATTCTGCAGCAGCGTGAGTACCGGCTTGCGCTGAAACTCGCCGCGCGGGAATTCGGTCGCAGGCACGGTGTCGAGGCCGACAATGCGCACAACTTCCTCGACGATATCAGCCTTGCCTTCGACATCGCCGCGCCAGGACGGCACCGCCACTTTCAGCATCGGCCCGTTTCCGGCAACGAAGAAGCCGAGATGGCTGAGCACGCGCTTCATTTCGGTGAGCGAGACGTCGAGACCGGTCAGGCGCTTCACTTCGTTCGCCGGGAAGTCGATCGGCTTGTCGTCGACGGGCGAGAAACCCTCAACGACGATGTCCGAGGGGGTGCCGCCGCAGAGATCGAGGACCAGTTTGGTCGCTTCCTCGATGCCTGGCACCATGAAATTCGGATCGACGCCGCGCTCGAAGCGATA
>JAEWCJ010000060.1 GCA_023390695.1 Pseudomonadota bacterium
TTTCTGAACCACGACACTATATCCATAACGGAGAATTCGGATGCCTTATATCGATGGATTTGTCGTTCCCGTGCCGAAGAAGAATCTCCCTGCCTATCGCAGCATGGCGAGGAAGGCCGGCAAGATCTGGCGCGAATACGGCGCGCTCGAATTCCGCGAATGCGTCGCCGAGGACGTCAAGAAAGGCAAATGGACCTCGTTCCCGCGCAGCGTGAAGCTGAAGACCAACGAGACCGTGGTGTTTTCCTACATCGTCTACAAGTCGCGCAAACAGCGCGACAGCGTTCTGGCGAAGGTGATGAAGGATCCGCGCCTCGACAAGATGGTGAAGGACGGACAGATGCCCTTCGACGGCAAACGCATGATCTATGGCGGCTTCAAGAGCATCGTCGATCTCTGAGCCGCGCCGCCCGCGACATCCGAAACGTTTTCCCGCCGCGCCGCGGCGCCGATGCAGCCAAGAGGTGGATTCGTGACCTCGACCAGGACCATGGACGATTTTGTCATCTCCCGGGCCGTCAACGCGCCGCTCGAGCGCGTGTGGCGCGCCCATACCGAAGTCGACAGATTGAAGCAGTGGTGGAGCCCGAGGGACTTCCGCTGCGTGCATGCGACGCTCGATCTGCGGCCGGGCGGCAGCTTTCATTATTGCCTGCAAGCGGCGGACGGCGCCGAGATCTGGGGCAGGCTCATCTATCGCGAAATCATTCCGCAGGAGCGCATCGTCTGCATCGTCACCTTCTCCGACAAGGATGGCGGCCTCGGCCGTCATCCCATGAATCCGTCCTGGCCGGCGCAGATCCTGAGCACGACCACGCTGGCGGAGGAGAACGGGAAAACCATCGTCACCGTGCGCTGGCGCCCGTTCGATGCGACGGAGGCGGAAATCAGAAGCTTCGACGACGGCCGCCCGGATATGCAGGACGGCTTCACCGGCACCTTCGACCTGCTCGAGGCGCATCTGGCGCGAGGCTGAACGCGCCAGACCGTCACGGAATTGCAGTCCTTCATCAACAGGAGATCGTCATGCTCACCATCGCTTTGCTGCTCATTGCGGCATTGGTCGCCGCGGTGCTGATCTATGCCGCCACCCGGCCCGCCACGTTCCGCATCAGCCGTTCGGCGACGATCCATGCGGCGCCGGAAGCAATCTTCCCGCTGGTCAACGACCTGCGCGCGCACAGGACCTGGTCGCCGTTCGACCGGGACGCCAACATGAAGCGCGCCTATAAAGGACCGGAGACCGGCAAAGGCTCGGTGTATGAATTCGACGGCGGCAACAAGAGCGGCGCCGGCAGCCTTGCGATCACGGATGCGACCGCCCCGTCGCAGATCCTGATGCGGCTGGCGATGACCAAGCCGCTCCGCTGCGACAACGTTGTGGAATTCACCTTCGAGCCGAGGGACGGCGCCACCGTGGTGACCTGGGCGATGTATGGCCCGAACACCTATGCCGCAAAGCTGATGAACGTCTTCGTCGATTGCAGCAAGATGTGCGAACGGCAATTCGACGAGGGCCTCGCCAGGCTGAAGAGCCTCGCCGAGGCCGACCGCCTCACCTCCGCGGCATAACGCAAACCATCCAAAAAGGACGGACCGTCATGGACAGCAAACCGCAGCAGGAACATGCGTGGCTGCAGAAGCTGGTCGGCGAATGGAGCGTGGACGGCGAATGCGTCACGGGGCCGGACCAGCCGCCGATGAAATCGCGCGGCACCGAAACCACGCGCATGATCGGCGGCCTGTGGACGCAAGGCACGGGCAGCGGCGAGATGCCGGACGGCGGCGCGATGACCAGCGTCATCACGCTCGGCTACGATCCGCAGAAGCAGCGCTTTGTCGGCACCTTCATCGCGTCGATGATGACGCATCTGTGGCTGTATGAGGGCACGCTCGATGCCGGCGGCAAGGTGCTGACGCTCGACACCGAGGGTCCGGGCATGTCCGGCGACGGCAAGATGGTCAAATACCAGGACGTCATCACCCTCGTCAGCGACGATCACCGCATCCTCACCTCGCGCATGCAGGGCGAGGACGGCAACTGGATCGCGTTCATGACCGCACATTACCGGCGTAAAGTCTGACGGCACGAGCGAAAGGCCTGACGGCCTTTCGCCCTCACCGCCCTCCTTCCGTCTGCGCGGGCACGACAACGTTCAATCTGCACTCAGCCGGGGCACGGACATGGCCAGGCTCATCATGTGGAACCTCGCGACGCTGGACGGCTATCTGGAAGGGCCGGACCGCGACATTTCCTGGCATGGCGACGTCTGGGGCGACGAACTCGAAGCGCTCAGCATTGCCCAGGGCAAGGCCGCGGGCGGGCTCCTGTTCGGCCGCATCACCTACGAGCTGATGGCGAATTACTGGCCGAACGAAACCGGCGAGGTGGCCGACTTCATGAACGCGCTGCCGAAAGTCGTGTTCTCGCGAACGCTGACCCGGACGGACTGGCGCAACACGCAGATAGTCGATGCCGATGCGGCCGGAACGGTCGCCCGGCTGAAGCGCGAGGCGGCCAAGGACCTCTTCCTGTTCGGCAGCGCCGATCTGGCCAAGAGCCTCATCCCGCAGGGACTGATCGACGAATTCCGCATCGGCGTGACCCCGCACCTGCTCGGCGGCGGCACGCCCCTGTTCAAACCGGGCTCCGGCCCGATCAAGCTCAGGCTCACCGGCACGCAGGCGCTGTCGACCGGCGCCGTCATCCTCACCTACGAACCGGCGAAATAGAGGGCTCGGCCATGTCCCTTACGCTCCACTTCCATCCTCTGTCGTCGTTCTGCATGAAGGTGCTGATCGCGCTGTATGAGAACGATACGCCGTTCACACCGCATCTCGTCGACCTGTTCGACGAAGGCGACGCCGCAAATCTCAGAAAGCTCTGGCCGGTCGGAAAATTCCCGGTGCTGCGCGACGATGCGCGCGGGCGCACGATCCCGGAGACGAGCATCATCATCGAGTATCTGGACCGGCATTATCCCGGCAAGACGCGATTCATTCCCGCCGATGCCGACGCGGCGCTGCAGACGCGTCTGCAGGACCGCTTCTTCGACCTGTATGTGAACGTTCCGATGCAGAAGATCGTGACCGACGCATTGCGGCCGGAGGGGAAGAACGATCCGCATGGCGTCGCCGAGGCAAGATCGATGCTGCGCACCTCGCTCGACATGATCGAGCAGGAAGCTGCCGGCAAGAGCTGGATCATGGGCGACGATTTCACCATGGCCGACTGCGCGGCGGCGCCGGCCTTGTTCTATGCCGACAAGGTGATGCCGCTGCGCGACAATCACAGGACGACGCGAGGATATCTGGAACGGCTGATGCAGCGCCCGTCCTATGCGCGGGCGCTGAAAGAGGCGGAGCCGTATTTCAAGCTTTTCCCGAAGGGATAGACGTAGCC
>JAEWCJ010000114.1 GCA_023390695.1 Pseudomonadota bacterium
GGACCATGGAGACCGGGTTATAGGTCGCCCAGTCGATGCGGATTTCCTTCGGCGTGGTCTGCGCGAACAGCGCGGACGACGGCGCGAGACCGACGACAAGGGCGGAAGCCAGCAGCGAACGCCTGGAAAACAGAGACATGAAAACCTCCACATGGTGCACCGGCCCCGCGGCTGCGGACCGGCTGGTTCGAAATGGGAGGCGGGAAATTTCTTCCCCGCCCGTCAGCTTTTCGCGACGGGGCGGGCCCCGATCGCTTTAGCGGCATTTGTTAAGCGCCCGCAAGCTGCTCGCTCAAATCGGCGCTAGTTGTTTATTTAAAAGGACAAATTTCGAGAGTCAACGGGAAGAAAGTCGCTTTGTCACCCGCCGCCGGAGATGAAATGATGCTCTGCGTCCGGCGGCTTGGAATATTTTTCTCAATCGCGCCGTTGCCGGCCCGGCTGCGAGAAAAAACGCCGCCCGTGACAGTGACGCGGCGCTCCGGTATCGGGTAGCCAATGCTGTCCCCCAGTGACCATCCGCGCGGCACGCCCGGGATTTTCGACGCCGAGGCTGCGGCGTCCGATCTCGAGCGTCTGGCCGCCACCCATTCCGGCCAAGAGTTCGAACTGCGCAACGCGGTCGCCCAATACATGAAGGCGGCGCTCAACAAGGGCCGCGCCGTCGCCGAGGAGATGCTGCTCAAGGACCGGCACGGCCATCTCTGCGCCGAGCGGCTCTGCTTCATGCAGGACGAGATCATCCGCGTCCTCTACGAATTCGCGGCCAAGCAGCTTTATCCCTCGCTCAATCCCTCCGAGGGCGAACGCATGGCCGTGGTCGCCACCGGCGGCTATGGCCGCGGCCTGCTGGCGCCCGGCTCCGACATCGATCTCCTCTTCGTCCTGCCCTACAAGCAGACCGCCTGGGGCGAGTCGATCGCGGAAGCCATCCTGTTTTGCCTGTGGGACATGGGGCTGAAGGGCGGGCACGCCACCCGGTCGGTCGACGAATGCATCCGGCAGGCGAAAGCCGACATGACGGTGCGCACCGCGATCCTGGAATCGCGCTTCCTGTTCGGCGACGCCCATCTGTTCGACGAACTCATCACCCGTTTCGACAAGCATGTGGTGCAGGGCACTGCCGCCGAATTCGTCACCGCCAAGCTCGCCGAACGCGAGGAGCGGCTGCGCCGCGCCGGCACCTCGCGCTATCTGGTCGAGCCGAATGTGAAGGACGGCAAGGGCGGCCTGCGCGACCTGCACACGCTGTTCTGGATCGGCAAATATGTCTATCGCGTGCGCAAGGTCGAGGAGCTGATCGAGCACGGCGTCTTCGACAAGGACGAGCTGGCGCTGTTCCGCCGCTGCGAGAATTTTCTCTGGTCGGTGCGCTGCCATCTGCATTTCGTCACCGGCCGCGCCGAGGAACGCCTTTCCTTCGACATCCAGCGCGAGATCGCGGTGCGGCTCGGCTACACCGAGCATCCAGGCATGCGCGATGTCGAGCGCTTCATGAAGCATTACTTCCTGATCGCCAAGGATGTCGGCGATCTCACCGCCATCCTGTGCGCGGCGCTGGAGGACAATCACGCCAAATCCGCGCCCGTCCTCAACCGCATGATGGCACGGCTGAAGCCGAAGCGCGGCCGCAAGGCGCTGCGCGAGACCGACGATTTCATCGTCGACAACAACCGCATCAACCTCGCCGACAAGGATGCTTTCACGCGCGATCCGGTCAATCTGATCCGCATCTTCCATCTGGCGCAGAAGCACGATCTCGCCTTCCACCCCGACGCCATGCGGCAGGCGGCGCGCTCGCTGTATCTGATCGACAAGGACGTGCGCGAGAACGAGGAAGCCAACCGGCTGTTCTTCGAGATCCTGACTTCCGACAACGATCCGGAAACGGTGCTGCGCCGGATGAACGAATGCGGCGTGCTCGGCACCTTCGTGCGCGCGTTCGGCCGCGTGGTCGCGATGATGCAATTCAACATGTACCACCACTACACGGTGGACGAGCATCTGCTGCGCTGCATCGGCGTGCTCACCGAAATCGAGCGCGGCGACGGCAAGGAATACGGCCTCGCGCAGGAGCTCATCAAGAAGATCCAGCCGCGCCACCGCGACCTCCTGCGCGTCACGCTGTTCCTGCACGACATCGCCAAGGGCCGCGTCGAGGATCACTCCATTGCCGGTGCGCGCGTTGCCCGCCGTTTCTGTCCGCGTCTCGGCCTGACGGCGTCGGAGACCGAAACCGTCGCCTGGCTGATCGAGAACCATCTCGTCATGTCCACCGTCGCGCAGTCGCGCGACCTGTCCGACCGCAAGACCATCGAGAATTTCTCCGCCGTCGTGCAGTCGCTGGAGCGGCTGAAGCTGCTGACGATTCTCACCACCGCGGATATCCGCGCGGTCGGCCCGGGCGTGTGGAATGGCTGGAAATCGCAGCTCATCCGCACGCTCTATTACGAGACCGCGCCGGTGCTGACCGGCGGCTTCTCCGAAGTCGACAGCGAGCGCCGGGTGGCGCTGGCGCAGGCCGAGCTGCGCAGCGAGCTGACGGACTGGGCGCCGGACGAGATCGATTCCTATATCGCCCGCCATTATCCGCCTTACTGGCTCAAGGTGGATCTGCCGCACAAGCTCGCGCATGCCAAGTTCCTGCGCCAGACCTGGACGGAGAACCGCACGCTTGCGACCGAGTTCCGGTTCGATGCCGCGCGCGGCGTGACCGAACTCACCGTCATTGCACCCGACCATCCGCGCCTGCTGTCGGTCATCGCCGGCGCCTGCGCGGCGGCCGGCGCCAACATCGTCGATGCGCAGATCTTCACCACCACCGACGGTCTCGCGCTCGACACCATTTCGGTCTCGCGCGAATTCGACCGCGACGACGACGAGGCCCGGCGCGCCGAACGGATCGCCGAAACCATCGAGAAAGCCTTGCGCGGCGAGATCAAGCTGCCGGACGTGGTGGCCCGCCGGGCGGCGCCCAAGGGCCGCCTCAAGGCGTTCGCAATGGAGCCGGAAATCACCATCAACAACGACTGGTCGAACCGCTACACCGTTGTCGAGGTCACCGGCCTCGACCGCCCCGGCCTGCTTTACGAATTGACCGCGACCCTCTCGAAACTGTCGCTCAACATCACCTCGGCGCATGTGGCGACGTTCGGCGAACGCGTGGTCGACGTGTTCTACGTGACGGATCTGCTGGGCGCGAAGATCGCTTCGCCGACGCGGCAGGCCGCCATCAAGCGGGCTTTGGCGCAGCTCTTCGCCCGTCAGGAGGACGAGCAGAAGGCCGCCGGCTGACAGTCACGCCAGGGCGGATTGCACCATCGCAGTCTGCACGCAGTAATCGGCCGGCGCGTTGGCCGCCTGCCGCACCTGCCAGAAACGCAACACGCGCTGCGCCGTGCTCCGCGTCAGCCGCACGTAATCCAGCCGCAATTGATTCATCTGCAACTCGACGACGCCGTGCTGTTCCGGTCTTGACCGGAGCAGCGCGCGCACCGTCGACCATTCGAAGCCGGCCGCCCGGCATGGGATCAGCAGGGCTTCGTTGCGGTCGGATTTCATGATCTGGGCGACCAGCTCGAAATGCGCCCCGCTCAGCAGCGAAATGGCGGCGACCACCTCGTTCTGCTGCGCTGCCCGCAAAAAGCCGAGCATGGTGCATTCGTCAAGACCGCCGGTGGCGTGCAGCGACGCGACCGAGCGCTGCGCGGCGGTGCGATCCCGTATGGCGTCGCGCCCCACTTCATCCGAGATCAGGTTCAGAACGCCGTCGATCTCGGCGCGAAATTCCGGCTTCGCCCGCGCCAGCAGCCGTTCGCGAACCGCCGCCGTCGCCCGCATCAGCAACTCGCGGAAGAAATGGAGCGGGAGGTCGAGCCGGGATCCGATCCGTTCCAGCAGGCCTTCGTCCTGCTGCGCCTTCTCGACCAGCTTCAGATAGCCGTTCTCGGAGAACGCCGCGCCGGCATTGCCGGACAGACTGTGAATGACCTTCTGGTTGCCGCGCTCGATCAGAACGTCGGTGACCGATTCCTCAAGGCCGCTGCGCGCGGAGATCGCCAGCAGATGCTCCTGGCTCTTGGCCATGGCGACAGCGATGAGATCCTGGCTGGTGAGCCGCTGCGACTGCGACAGAACCGGCGCCGCAATGGCGATTTCGTCATCCGCAGCCAGCCGCCTGACGATCTGGATCGGCGCCCGCTCGATCGGCGCCAGCCGTTCGCTCAGTTCGGCGATGGCCTTGTTCTCGATGCGCCGGATCAGATGACCGAGGACATCGTCGAAAACCTCGATCTGCTCTTCGGTGAAACGCTCCGCGCCCGACAGGAACAGGTCGGTGATCCGCCGCAGGGTTTCGACACGCCTGTCCCTGGAGCCGCTCTCGATCGCGCTCTCGAGTTCCCCAATCATGGACTGATGAAG
>JAEWCJ010000389.1 GCA_023390695.1 Pseudomonadota bacterium
CACCGCGGACGCCGGCCGTTTCGTGGCGGGCGAATTGCTGCTGTGACTTTGTTCAAGGGAGAGAACACATGATGACACGACGTATTCTGATCGCGCTGGCGGCGGCCGGCTTCGTCGCCGCCACTGCGCCCGCCGTCGCGCAGGACAAATCCATCGTGGTGTCGTCCACCACGTCGACGACCGACTCGGGTCTGTTCAATCATCTGCTGCCGCTGTTCAAGAAAAAGACCGGCATCGATGTGCGGGTGGTGTCGCAGGGCACTGGCCAGGCGCTCGATACCGGACGCCGCGGCGATTCCGACGTCGTGTTCGTGCACGCGCGCGGACAGGAAGAGAAGTTCGTCGCCGAGGGCTACGGCGTGAAGCGTTTCCCGGTGATGTATAACGACTTCATCCTGATCGGTCCGAAGGGCGATCCCGCCGGCATCAAGGGCGGCAAGGATATCGTCGCCGCCTTGAAGACGATCAAGGAGAAGGCCGCGCCCTTCATTTCGCGCGGCGACAAGTCCGGCACGCATGTCGCCGAACTCAATCTGTGGAAGGCGGCGAGCATCGACGTGGCCGGCGCCGACAGGGGCGGCTGGTACAAGGAGATCGGACAGGGCATGGGCGCGGCGCTGAACACCGCGTCCGGCTCCAACGCCTATGTGCTCGCCGATCGCGGCACCTGGCTGAACTTCAAGAACCGCGGCGATCTCGACATTCTGGTGGAAGGCGACAAGCGGCTGTTCAACCAGTACGGCGTCATCCTGGTGAATCCGGACAAGCACAAGACGGTCAAGAAAGCGGAAGGCCAAGCTTTCATCGACTGGCTGATCTCGCCGGAAGGCCAGCAGGCGATCGCCGATTACAAGGTCGGCGGGCAGCAGCTCTTCTTCCCGAACGCGACCGCGCAGGGTGTGTGAGCTGCCGCATAAGCAACGCTGTCATCGCCCGCGCCCGATCTCGGGTTTACCCGAGATCGGTTCTTAAGGTGCACAAGTCGGCTATAGCCGACTTGTGATAGGGCGATCCAGTACCTGGTGAGCTAGACGCCGCTGTATGCGGTTGGCAAGATTGCAAACGTAACCAGATGCAGATCTGAGTATTTTGCGCGTCTCGCTATGGGCATCGAGCGATCGTATTGGGTCCATATTCTGGGAAGCCATATTGGCGGTACGCTTTATATCGGCGTCACCAGCGATCTCGTTCGGCGTGTGTACGAACACAGGGCGGATGTCGTGCCGGGATTCACCAGCCCGCTTTTGCGGGCAATGACGCCGGGACATTGGATCGGTTTTGCTCTATTCTTGCTGATTGCGATGCCCTCACCCGCCCATGCTTCCGACACCGTCCTTCTCCACGCCGCCGGAAGTCTGCGTGCGGCGCTGACGGACGTGTCGAACGCTTTCGAGAAAGCTGCGGGCGTGAAGGTCGAAGCGAAATACGGCCCGTCCGGTCTTCTGCGCGACGAGATCGCAGGCGGCGCCAAGGCAGAAGTATTCGCCTCCGCCAATATGGAGCATCCGCAGGCGCTGGCGAAAGCCGGCAAGGCCGGGCCGGTGGTCATGTTCACGCGGAATGCATTGTGCGCGCTTGTGAAGCCGGGACTCAGCGTGTCGCCGGACAATCTGCTGGAGCGCATGCTCGATCCTGCGATCAAGCTCGGCACGTCGACCCCGAAGGCCGATCCTTCCGGCGATTACGCATTCGCAGTTTTCAGGCGTGCCGATGCCTTGCAGCCGGGAGCCGATGACGCATTATCGAAGAAGGCGCTGCAACTCACCGGCGGACCGAACTCGGCATCGCCGCCGCCCCGCCGCAATGTCTATGGTCATGTCGTGGCGAGCGGGCAGGCCGACATCTTCCTGACCTATTGCACCAATGCGGTGGTTGCGCAGAAGGAAAATCCGGGTCAGCAGATGGTGGCGTTGCCGGACAACCTGTCTGTCGGCGCCGATTACGGTCTCACCGTGATCCATGGCGCGTCGGCGCAGGCCGGGCAATTTGCCGAGTATATATTGTCGCCGGACGGGCAGCGCATTCTGGCCCGGCACGGCTTTGCGCCGCCGAACTGATATAGTCGCTGCGGGATCGTGCATGGTGCGCGAGCCCGGCTATGACATGAGGAGGTCCGCAGCATGAGACTCAGCGCGCGCAACCGGCTGAAAGGCAAGATCGTGGAAATCCGCAAGGGCGCCACGACATCGCATGTCACAATGGATGTCGGCGGACAGACGGTGACGGCGGCGATCACCAACGAGGCCGTCGACGATCTGGCGCTCGAGCCCGGGCAGGACGCCTATGCGGTGATCAAGGCCAGCGACGTGATGGTCGGGGTGGATTGAGTCTGTCATTGCCCACCGATCTCAGATTTACCCGAGGTCGGTCTGGTCGCCAGCAAAGTCGGCAAACCCGACTTTGCGTAGCGGGCAATCCAGTATCCACTCACGGTCGTGACAGGATGCCAGCCCGGTGTTTACTGGATCGTCCGCTTTCGCGGACGATGACAATTGCGGAGGCCACGTGAACCTCTCCCGCCGTTCTCTGCTCGCCGGATTCTCGGCCACGCTTGCCGCGCCGCGCATTGCACGCGCAGCGAGCGTGACCGACGCTACCGGCCGTGCGCTGCAGATTCCGGAGAAGGTGACGCGCGTGTTTCCGGCCGGGCCGCCGGCGGCGATCATGCTGTATACGCTGGCGCCGGAACTGCTGATCGGCTGGCCGCGCGCCAACCGGCCCGAGGAGCGCGAGTTTCTTCTGCCGGATATCGGCAGCCGTCCGGAGGTCGGGCGCATCACCGGACGCGGCAACACCGCCAATCTCGAAGTCGTGCTGGCGCTGAAGCCCGATCTCATTCTCGATGTCGGCTCCACCAGCGACACCTTTGTCTCGCTGGCCGAGCGCGTGCAGGGGCAGACCGGCATTCCCTACGCGCTGCTGGACGGCCGCTTCACCGGCATGCCGGATGCCTATCGCCAACTGGGCGAACTGATCCGGCGGCGCGAGGCAGGTGAGGGCTTCGCCGATTACACGCAGCGCACCCTGACGACGATCACCGCCCGCATCGCCGACATTGCCGCCGAAAAGCGCCCGCGCGTCTATTATG
>JAEWCJ010000428.1 GCA_023390695.1 Pseudomonadota bacterium
TGTGGGCGGGGGCGGCGATGTGTTTGACCCCGCCCCCTGGGGGGCCGCGGCGGCCGCGGCCGCCCGGCCCTTTCCGACCGTCGCGGCCTTGCACGCGGCGATGCTGGCGGCGGTGTGCGACGCACCGGCCGAACAACAACTGGCCTTCATCCGGGCACATCCGGAGCTCGGCTCCAGGGTGAAGCGGGCGGACATCACCGCGGATTCCCAGGCTGAACAGGGCAGCCTCGGCCTGGACCGGCTGAGCGATGGGGAATTCGAGCGCTTCTCGCGGCTCAACGCCGCCTATCGGGACAAATTCGGTTTCCCCTTCATCATTTGCGTCCGCCGCCACACCCGGGATTCGATCCTGCGGCATTTCGAGCGCCGTCTGGCCAACGATGTCGAGACCGAAACAAAGACCGCGCTGGCCGAGATCGGGCTGATCACGCGGTTGCGGCTGACCGCCAAGGTGGACGGCCCCGGCAAGCCGAAGACGGACGGCCGCCTGTCGACGCATGTGCTGGACACGTTGCACGGCACGCCGGCACAGGGCGTCCGGATTTCATTTTATGAGATCGGCGCCAGCGCCCGCGGACTTCTTCTCGAAACGAGTACAAATGCCGACGGCCGCACCGACCAACCTCTGATGTCCGACGCCCCATTGCGCATCGGCACCTATGAGCTGCAATTTCATATCGGCGATTATTTCCGGGCGCTGGCCGGCGCACTGGCCGAGCCGGCGTTTCTGGATGTCGTGCCGGTCCGCTTTTCCATCAGCGATGCCGAAGCGCATTATCACGTGCCCCTGCTGGCGACGCCATGGAGCTACACGACCTATCGCGGTTCTTGAACGCGCGCCGCCACGCCGCAAAGGTGCGGCGGCGCGCCGTTCCGGCAAGTGCCTGGCCGTCAGATGCGGCGGCGAGCGATGCAGCATCCACACCTCGATGGCGGCAATCACCGCGACCGCGGCGCCGACCACAAGATGGATTCCCATGGCGCCCGTCGTCGTGTTCGCAAAGCCGAGCACCCATGGCGACACAAACACCCACAAGCCGACGATCAGATTGATCCATTCCTCCCACTCGGCAAATGCCGCCAGCGCCGCGAGGGACAGGGCTGCGATGATGATCCCGCAAATGACGGCGTTCTGGGTCTCAAGACCGGACGCAAAACCGAACATCCAGGGTGAGCCTGCCAGGAACGCCCCCAGAAGCAGGTTCAGGACATCGCAAATCCGCTCGTTTTTCCATTCCATTGCGACCTCCATCAATGCCCGATGGCCGCCGCACGAGGCCTTTCCGAGCCATCGGCAGTTTACTTCCACTTAGGGAGCCTTTTAGGTTTCGGCCATAGGATGTGGCACTCGGGCGCAAGGCCGGGAGACACGTTGAGGGCGATGCCGCTATTGTGAAAACCGGGCGGGCGCGGAACTCGGGCTTGCGAGGGCCGCAATCCACAGACGCCATGGCGTGGCCAGCCCCATCTTCGATTGTCCGCATCCGCCCGAAGCATTGAAGTAATTCAGAGGAAAACGAAGTGATCGAACTGCATTCCTGGACGACGTCCAACGGCCGCAAGGTGTCCATCGCGCTTGAGGAACTGGGCCTGCCCTACAAGGTGTTCCCGATCGACATCAACAAGGACGAACAATTCGCGCCGGACTTCCTGAAGATCGCGCCCAACAACCGCATCCCGGCCATCGTCGACACCGACACCGGCATCGCGCTGATGGAATCGGGCGCCATCCTGATCTATCTCGCCGACAAGACCGGCAAGCTGCTCGCCAAGGAAGGTGAACGGCGCTACCGCACCATCGAATGGCTGATGTGGCAGATGGGCGGCGTCGGGCCGATCTTCGGCCAGGTGCACCACTTCGTGAAATACAACAAGGGCAAGTCGCAATATGCCGAAGAGCGCTTCGTGAAGGAGGCGCACCGGCTCTATGGCGTGCTCGACCGGCGCCTCGAGGGCCGCGCTTTCGTCGTCGACGAATATTCGATCGCCGACATCGCGATCTTTCCGTGGGTCGCACGCTTCGAATGGCAGACCGTCGATCTCGACAAATATCCCAATGTGAAGCGTTGGTATCTCGAAATCGCCCAGCGCCCGGCGGTGCAACGGGGCTACAAGGTCCCGAAGGACGCCGGCGACGTCCCGATGCCGTAAGCCATCCAGAACGCGATCAGACCCGGGCTGTCATCCCATGCTTCGCACAACACGCATGATCGCTCTGTGTCTGATCGCGCTCGCGGCGTCCGGCCGCGCGCAGGCGCAGCATACCAATCTGCCCGACCTGCCGCTCTGGTCGGTGCCGAATGTCGGCGCCCTGCCGGACGACGACCATGGCCGCCTGGTGCGGCGCGGCCGCGACCTCGTCACCGCGACCTACGCGCATATCGGACCAGCCGTTTCCGATCCCGCCAGGCGCTATGCCGGCAACAACCTTGCCTGCAGCAATTGCCATCTCAATGCCGGCACCAAGAAATTCGGCATTCCGCTCTGGGGATTGTGGAACGACTTTCCGCAATACAGCGCACGGTCCGGCGGCGCCATTTCCATCGAGGACCGCATCAATTCCTGCATGACGCGCAGCATGAACGGCAAGCCGTTGCCGAACGACTCCGCCGAGATGCAGGCCTTCGTCGCCTATATCAGGTTTCTCTCGACCGGCGTGGAGCCCGGCGAAAAGCTCTCCGGACTCGGCGCCGGCAAGATGCCGTTTCTCAAGCGCGCCGCCGATCCGGTCCGCGGCAAGGCCATCTTTGCGCGCGCCTGCGCGACCTGCCATGGCCCCGACGGCCTCGGCATTGCCCGCGATCGATCCGTTCCCGCGCTCGGCTATCTGGTGCCGCCGCTCTGGGGGCCGGACAGTTTCAATGACGGCGCCGGCATGGCGCGGCTGACCAATGCGGCGAATTTCATCCACTTCAACATGCCGAACGGCACGAGCTACACCCAGCCGCGGCTGACGCAGGCCGACGCCTGGGACGTCGCCGCCTACATGATCTCGCAGCCGCGCCCGCAACGCGCCGGACTGGACAAGGATTTTCCCGATCTGCTGCAGAAACCGATCGACACGCCCTATGGCCCCTATGCCGACGGCTTCGGCGAAAGGCAGCACAAACTCGGACCGTTCGGTCCGATCCGCGCCGCCATCGCCAGGCTCAAGGCACGCGCGGCGGCGCCCGGCGGCAAGCCCTCGGCGATCGGCACCCCGCGCTGAAGAGCGGACCGGCGATGGCTATACCGCGACGGCGCGCAGGAAACTTTCCACGCGCTGGCGCAGATTGACCGCAGCTTCCTCAACCGCAGCCGAGACCGCCAGCACCGTTTCCGCCGCATTGCGGGTCTGATTCACCGAACCGGTGACTTCGTCGAGCGCGGACACAACCACCTTGGTGGCGCCCGGGGGCCGCGCCCCCGTGGGCGGGTT
>JAEWCJ010000463.1 GCA_023390695.1 Pseudomonadota bacterium
GAAGCCGGCAAGAATTACGGCTGGCCGGTGATCGGCTACGGAGTCGATTATTCCGGCGCGAAGATTCACGAGGCCACGCAAAAACCGGGCATGGAGCAGCCGATCATCCAATGGACACCCGTCATCGCGCCGTCGGGCATGGCCTTCTATCAAGGCGACCTGTTTCCGGCCTGGAAGGGCAATGTGTTCATCGGCGGGCTTTCCAGCCGCGCGCTGGTGCGGCTGCAAGTTGACGGCGAACGGGTGGCGCGCGAGGAGCGGCTGCTGCGCGATCTCAAGGAGCGCATCCGCGACGTCCGCGCCGGTCCCGACGGTGCGCTGTGGCTGCTGACCGACGGTTCAGGGGGACGCCTGCTGCGGGTCACGCCGGCGAAGTGACGCTCACCATTTCTGGAAAACGAAAAAGGCCCCGAGTGCAATCAGCGAAAATCCGACCGCGTGATTCCAGCCCAGCGGCTCCTTGAGATAGAGGAGCGAGAACACCGCGAATACCGCAAGCGTGATCACCTCCTGCATCGTCTTGAGTTCTGCGGTCGTATAGACGGCGCTGCCGAACCGGTTCGCCGGCACCGCCATGCAATATTCGACCAGGGCAATCCCCCAACTTGCAAAAATAACCAGCAGCAGCGGCGCGGTCTTGAACTTCAGGTGACCGTACCAGGCGAAGGTCATGAAGACATTGGAGCCGACGAGAAGCAGGATTGGCGCTACATAGGGCGAATTGAACAATGCAGTCATGGCAGAGCCAGTTGTGTCCTGATGTGTCGAATATTTGAACGGGAGAGCACCCGGCCTCGACAAACGACAAGTGTTCCCGTCGCTTGCGGATGCTAACGTCATAATCATCGATCGGTTCGTCTTGTCCAGCGCCGCAACGGCGTCGCAATCGTCGACTAGGGACAAGCTGCGATTGATTCCCGGAGGCGTATATGCGCTTGCTGCCGACCGTCATCTTTGCTGTCGTCATGTTCGCTCCGATTGCGGCGTCTGCGCAAAGCCGGCAGATCGCGCAGGCCAAACCGCCGCAACAACAGCAGGCACCCGCCGTCGCCCCCATCAAATCCTACAAGGCGGTGGCCGTGAAATTGCCGGAGCCGTTGAACGATTCGAGTTTCGACGCTTTCCGCAAACAGTTGGGCGAGGCGGCGCAGAAAAAGGACCGTGCAGCCTTGGCCAGACTGGTGGTGGCGCAAGGCTTCTTCTGGGAAGCGGAGGAAGGCGACCGGGCCGACAAGAACAAGCCGGGCCTCGATAACCTGGCGGCTGCGATCGGCCTGACCGGAAAAGACGCGGTCGGATGGGACTTGCTCGCCGGATACGCAGCCGATCCGACCATCGCGCCCTTCCCCGCCAGACACAACATGGTCTGCGCGCCGGCCGATCCGATATTCGACGAAAAGGCGCTGGAAGACCTGGCGAAATCAACCCAGACCGATCCCGGCGAATGGGGCTATCCGCTGACCGAGGGCATCGAGGTCCGCTCCGCCAACAGCGCGACGGCGCCGGTTTCCGAAAAGCTCGGCCAGTATTTCGTCCGCATCCTGCCGGATGAAGACGAGGCCCCGTCCACGCAAGGCCAAATCCCGCTGATCAAGGTGGTGACGCCGTCCGGCAAGACCGGCTTTGTCACCGCGGATGCCATCGCCCCGCTTGGCAACGATCAACTCTGCTATGTGAAAGATGGCTCGGACTGGAAGATCGCGGGCTTTGTCGGCTCGGGCGAGCAATAGCATCCGGATGCAGAAGCACATGATCCGCTCGCCATGACCGACGATCCCCGCCCTGTGAACGTCGCCCCCCGGACGCTGATCTGCGAACGCTGCGGCGGCCGGTTTGGCTGCAGCCTCGGCGGCGGTTGCTGGTGCGACGCCGAGCCTTTCCGGCTGCCGCTCCCTGCCGCAGGCGATTGTTTGTGCCCGGATTGTCTGCGCAAAGCAGCAATGGTGCCTGAACACCGCGAATAGGTCCCCTCGCGTCGCCACGTCACATCGGGCTATGCTTGGCGGGAATATTGAATTCAGTCAGTAATTGTTGGCAGAATCACTCATCAATTTGGTCTCAAGTCGGGGTTTTCATGTCTCATCGTCAGTGGCTGACAGTCGCGGCCATCGCCGCGCTTTACGCGATTCCCATTGCCGGGCATGCCCAATTGCGGCCAATGGCCGATATTCCGAATCCGACCATCCAGGACGCCGCGCCCGGCATCGACAACACCGGCCGCGCCTCCCAGGTCGACAATGTCTATCGCCCGCAACCGGTCTTCTATCGGACCCACGAAGCGCCCGGCACCATCATCGTCAACACGCAGGATCGCTTCCTGTATCTCGTGATGGGCAACAACCGCGCCATGCGCTACGGCGTCGGCGTCGGCCGCGACGGATTCCAATGGGGCGGGATTCACAAGATCACCCGCAAGGCGGAATGGCCGGACTGGACTCCTCCCGAGGAAATGATCGCGCGCCAGCCCTATCTGCCGCGCTGGATGGCCGGCGGTCCCGGCAATCCGATGGGCGCGCGGGCCATGTATATCGGCACGACGGTCTATCGCATCCATGGCACCAACGCGCCGGACACGATCGGACATGCGGTCTCCTCGGGATGCTTCCGTCTGGTGAATGAAGACGTGGTCGATCTCTACCAGCGCGTGCCGGTCGGCACCAAGATCGTGGTGCAGCACCGCTAGCAGCGAAGTTCGCGGAGAATTTGAGAATGGGCGGCCGCACATATGGCCGCCCGTTTTTCATTATGCCGAAAGAAATAGGT
>JAEWCJ010000001.1 GCA_023390695.1 Pseudomonadota bacterium
GGTCCCCGCCTGCGCGGGGACGACGTGTGGAAAGATGATACAAAGGACATCCTCATCCTCCCTGCCGCATGGTGAGGATTTCGATCTCGTCGCCCTCGGCGAGGGCCGTCGAAGGCCATTGCGCGCGCGGCACCACGTCGTAATTCTGCGCGATGACGAAATGCGTGCCTTCATATTCCAGTTCGCCAAGCAGCGCGCCGAGCGATGCGGCATCGGTCTGGCAGGGTTTGCCGTTGACGATCACGCGCATTGCATCACCTCGTTGTCGATCGTTCCGTGTTGCAGGTAGTTCAGCGTCAGTTCGGCGAGCGCGGGCGCGAGCAGGAAGCCGTGCCGGTAAAGTCCGTTGACGGCAATACGCCTGCCTTCGATGGCGATGCGCGGGAGATTGTCGGCAAAGGCGGGACGCAATCCCGCACCGGTCTCGACAATGCGCGCCTCGCCGAAGGCCGGATGCACGGCATAGGCGGCGGTGAGGAGTTCCAGCGCCGAGCGCACGCTGACGCCGTCGTCCTCGCTTTCGATGCTGGTCGCGCCGATCATGAAGCGGTTCTGCGCGCGGGGAACGATGTAGAGCGGCCAGCGCGGATGGAGCAGGCGCAGCGGGCGCGCCAGCGCAATCTCCACGGTTTCGACGACGATGGTCTCGCCCTTCACGCCGCGCAGGCCGGGCGCCGTGTCGCGTGCCGCCAGCCCGCGGCAGTCGATGACAAGTCCGTCCATTGTTGATGGGTCGCAGGCCGACTGGTAGCGGATATCGACGCCGGCTGCGGCGAGCTCCGCATGCATGTCCGCGAGCACGCGCCGCGGTTCGACATGCCCTTCCTCCGCGAAGAAGAGCGCGTCCCGGAAGCGGCCGGCGAGTGCGGGTTCCAGCGCGGCAAGATCGGCGGCCCCGATGCGCGTGTGGCCGGCGGTGAGACGCGCGAAGCGTTCGAAATCGGAGCGGTCGCGCGCATGCGCCACCACGAGCGAGCCGCCGAATGCCGTTTGCGGACAATATTGCCGCCAGAGCGCCAATGAACGCAGCCCGAGACGCGCAATGGCCGGCTCGGAGACTTCCTGCTCGCAGAAGGGCGCGAGCATGCCGCCCGCGCGGAAGCTCGTCGACTCGCAGAGCGAGGCGTCGCCGCGCTCATGCAGCGTGACGCGGTAGCCGGCGGCGGCGAGTATCCGCGCCTGCCATGTGCCGGCAATGCCGGCGCCGATGATGGTGATATGCGCGTCTTTGCGCGGAGAGATCTGCAGCATCCCTGTCCCTTCGCCGGCATGACCCGGATCAGGTTCAAAGGGTCACCGCGTCATGCGCGGTTTCTCAGCCCAGGCAGGGCTCCCCTCGGAACGGCGCTAATGTAGGCGGAAGCTGCCGCGTGTCAACGGCGTTCGATGCGCTATTCCGGTGCGAAGGTTGCGCGCACCAGATCGCGATAGAGCAGAATCTGCCGCGGCAGGATGCTCGGATCCTGCAACAGCCGGCCGAGAATGAGTCCGCCCTCGACGCTGGACGCCGCCATGTCGGCCAGCGCCTCGAGATCGACCGGATGGCGCGGCGGATAACGCTGCGCGATCTTCTCCAGCCTGTCGCGGAAGCGCGCGCGCCAGGCCAGCACGCTGCTCTTGTTCAGGTCGCGGATTTCCCGGTTGAAGAGCTGATCCTGATAGCAGAACGATGCGGCAAGGCAGCCGGGATGCGCTTCCGGCAGATTGCCGAGCATCTCCGCGAACAGCTTCAGGCCGACCAGAAATCCGTGCAGCGGGTCTTCGTGCAATTCGTCGCCGCGCCGGAAGATGTCGTTGAGGACCTCGGTATCGTGCGCGATATAGCGCAGCATCATCGCTTTCGCGAGCTCGCCCTTGTCCTTGAAATGATAGAAGAAGCCGCTCTTGGTGATGCCGACCGCCGCGATCACCTCCTCGATCGAGGTGGCGGCGAATCCCTTCGCCAGGACCGCGGCTTCCGCCACCTCCAGGATTTTCTCGCGGGTATTGCGGGGCGATGCTTCCAGCATGGCCGCACTGTACCACGAGTGCGGTTGACGGCGGTACCGCGACAAAATGCGGCCATAGTCCCGCCGCATGGCGCGCTCTTGCCTGTTTTTGCGGAGATCGGCGGCCGCCGCATCCCGCCCGGCGCTGCACCACAAGACGGCTAGGCGCAGTATCCTGCATTTGCGACATCCCGCGCCGACATTTCCACGCAGCAGGACCGCGCAATGACGGCGAAAGATCGCAACCGGCTGCCGCAGCTCGGCGACAAGCTCTTCCTGACCGACAGCGGCTTCGAAACGACTCTCGTCTTCCATGACGGGATCGAGCTGCCATGCTTCGCCAGCTTCGATCTGATGAAGGATGCGGCGGGCGTCGCCCGCAGCCGCGCTTATTACGAGCGCCACATCGGGATGGCGAAAGACAATGGCGTCGGCTTCGTGCTCGAAAGCCCAACCTGGCGTGCGAATCCAGATTGGGGCGAGAAGATCGGCTATTCGCGCGCGGCGCTGGCCGACGTCAACCGGCGTTGCATCGAACTGATGGCGGACCTGCGCCGTGACCACGAAACGCCGCGTTCACCGATGGTGATTTCCGGAAATATCGGCCCGCGCGGCGACGGCTACAAGATCGAGAACGCGATGACGGCGGGTGAAGCGCAGGATTATCACGGCTGGCAGATCGGCATTTTCCGCGACACCGCCGCCGATATGGTGAGCGCCTTCACGATCAATTATGCCGAGGAAGCCATCGGTATCGCGCGCGCGGCGAAAGCAGCCGGCATGCCGGTGGTGATCTCCTTCACGCTGGAAACCGACGGACATTTGCCGAGCGGGCAGGCCCTGAAGGACGCCATCGCGCAGACCGACCGCGAGACCGGCAATGCGCCGGCCTACTACATGATCAACTGCGCACATCCGGCGCATTTCCAGGATGTCCTTCCGCGCGGCGAGGACTGGCTAACGCGGCTGCGCGGCCTGCGCGCCAATGCCTCGACACGCAGCCATGCCGAACTCGATGCGGCGGCCGATCTCGACAGCGGAGATCCGGTCGAACTCGGCCGGCATTACCGCGATCTGCGCGCGCGCCTCAAACACCTGACCGTGCTCGGCGGCTGCTGCGGCACCGACCATCGCCATGTCGCGCAGATCTGCATGGCGTGTGTCGAGGTGGCCGCATGACGGCGCGGCGGTGCCGCTGCATTGAACGCCGGGCGCGCTGCCGCGTTATCGAACATTCGCGGCAGCGGTTGCCCCTTGATGCGGACGATGCGGATATTGCTTTCCGAAGGCTCCAGCACGTCGGCGCGTGAGGCCATCACCGCGCTGGGCGTCGGCGGGCACGACATCGAGATTTGCGATCCGGACCCGCGCTGCTTTGGGCGCTTCTCCCGTTTTGTCACCCGGTTTCATCGATGCCCGGGGCTGCGCGATCATCCGCTGGAATATCTGTCCTTCGTGCTGGACCTGTTGTCGCGCCGCCGTTTCGACGTGCTGCTGCCGATTCATGAGCAGGGCTATCTGTTTTCCGCCGCGCAGGAGCGGCTCGGTCCGCTCACCCATGTCGCGCTGCCGGCATTTGGCAGTTATCGCCGTGCCATCAGCAAGGCCGGCTTCCATGAGTTGCTGACGGAACTGGAGCTGCCGCAGCCGCGCACGCGGCTGGTCGCCGGCGCCAGCCAGTTGCAGGCGCAGCCGCGTTTTCCCTCCGTTGTAAAGACCGCCATCGGCACCGCCAGCCGCGGCACCTGGACCGTGCGGTCGCAGGCCGACGTCGTCCGGGTGTCCGCTCTGCTGGATTCCACCGGCGGATTTGACGACGCGGTGCTGGTGCAGGATCTCGTCGACGGTCCGGTCGAACATGCGCAGGCGATCTTTCGCCGCGGCGAGATGCTGGCGATGCACGCTTATCGCCGCCTTGTCTCCGGGATCGGGGGCGGCGACGCCGTGAAGGAGAGCGTATCGCGCCCCGTCGTCGCGTCGCATATGCGAAGCATCGGAGAGCGGCTGGCCTGGCATGGCGCGCTGTCGGTCGATTACGTCATGAGCGCGGACGGGCCGGCCTATATCGACTGCAATCCGCGGCTTGTCGAGCCGATGAGCGCGCTGCTGGCGGGACTCGATCTGACTCATATCTTGTTGCAGGTGTCCTGCGACCGGCATGTCGCGCCGTGTTCGCCGGGCCGCGGCGGGATACGGACTCATCTCGCGATGCAGGCTTTGCTCGGTGCTGCCGCCCGCGGCGCGTCGCGGCGTGCGCTGCTGGCCGAATGCTGGCGGTTATGGAACCGGCTGGGGCCTTATCGTGACAGCGAGGAGGAATTGACGCCGCTGCGGCTGGATCCCGTGAGCGCCGTTCCCACATTGTCGGCGGCGCTGGTGGTGCTGGCTAACCCCAGATGGGCAGGCCCCTTGGCCGAAAGAGGGTGGGGCGAGCACCTGCTGACACCGGCTACAATGCGGACCATAGAACGGGACTTGAGGCCGAACCAAACAGGAACTTGACGGTTTTCCGACTGACACCCACACGCGAGGTCCGTCGTGCGCCGATCCTTGGTTACAGGCGGAAGCGGGTTTATCGGACAGCATCTCGTTGCTGCGCTGCTGCAGGCGGGAGAACAGGTGCGGATTCTCGACCAGGCGGCGCCGCGGCGCTTCCGGCCGCGCTGCGAATTCCTTCGCGGTTCGATTACGGATCCGCCGGCCGTGCGCCACGCCATGGACGGTGTCGACGCGGTCTATCATCTCGCCGCGATCCCGCATCTGTGGACGGCGCATGTTGCCGATTTCCACAGCGTGAATGCGATCGGCACGGAAATCGTGCTGGCCGCGGCGCGCGAAGCAGGCGTGCGCCGCTTCGTGCATTGTTCGAGCGAGACGGTGCTTCTGATGGCGCCGCGCGCGCGCGACCTGATCGACGAAACTATGCTGGGCGATACCAAGCATGCGCTGGGGCCTTATACCCGATCGAAATGTCTTGCCGAACGCGCGGCGCTCGACGCGGCAGACCGCGGCCTGCCTGTCGTCATCGTCAATCCGCCCTTGCCCGTCGGCGCAAACGACGACGGCCTGACGCCGCCGGCGGCGATGCTGGCGCATTTTCTGGAGCAGAGATTGTCCCTGTATCTGGACAGCATGCTCAACATCGTCGACGTGCGCGATGTCGCTGCCGGCATGCTGCTGGCGGCGGCAAAAGGGCGCGTCGGAGAAAGGTATATTCTCGGCGGAGACAATGTTTCGCTGGGACAGATATTGTCGGCGCTGGACGCGATCAGCGGCCGTCGGCGGATCAAGATGAAGATACCCGGTGCAGCGGCGCTCGGTGTGGCCGCCGTTGCGGAATGTTTCGCCTCTCTCTCGCATCGCCCGCCGGTCGCGACGATGGAAGGGGTTCGCCTCGCATTGCGGTCGGCGCGGCTTGACGACGGCAAGGCGCGGCGCGAACTCGGCTATACTTCGCGTCCGATGCAGGAGGCGCTGGCGGAATTCGTGTCGTGGTACGCCGCCGGACGGCCGCATCGCGTGTCGGCAACGGCGCGGTCGCTGCCGAGCGGCCAGCAATTGCGCTGACCGCGGATTGCCGCGTTACAATTACGGCAACTTGCTCACGGCGACCCGCACATTGCCGTCCGCCTCGGCGACCACGCGCAGCATCCTGGAATCGAATTCGATGCCGACAAGCCGCAATCCGGTGACGGCGGCGTCGACATTCACCCCGTCCTGCTGCTTGCGGAAATCGGCGATCGCGCCTTCGATGCTCTTGCGCGCGGAGGCGGCGAAGGGTTTCAGGTCGACCACGGCATTCTTGGCGAGTGCGGCTTCCAGATACGGCACGGCGGCTTTCGCGGCGGCGCCGAGCAGGCCGAACGCGGCCTCGGATTCGACGGCGAGCGAAACATCGTCGAGGCGCAGCATCTGTTCGGCCTTGTCGAGCACCGGGCGGCCCCAGACATGGATCGTCGCCTCGGTGCCGAAGCCGAACCAGCTCTTGCGCTCGGTGGCCTTCACCCGCAGCGAAATCAGCAACCGTTCGCCGGCGGCGGCGAGCGAGGCGCGCAGCACGGTGACCTGCACCGGACCCGAGCCGTCTTCCGGGAAGGTCTTGTTCTTGAGCTGCGGTTCGAGAATGCGGTTGAGCTCGGTGAAAGGCACGTCGATCGGCACGCCGATATTGACGCGGCCCTGATCCATCTGCGGCACCAGATCGAGCTTGGCCGGGAACGGGCAGCTCGGCTTCGTCTCCTCCGCCACGATGCGCGTCTGCGCCTGGATGCCGAGCGTCAGGGTGACGGCATTGGCGTCGGTGCGCGGCTGCGCGGCGAAAGCGCGGGTCGGCCGCAACTCGAGCCACAGATTCGGCAGACCGGCGCCGGCCGCGCCGAGCGAGATCGAGCGGCACATCTTCACCCATTCACGCCGCGCCGCCTGCTCGAGGAACGGATCGTTGCGCAGGCGCGACTGCAGCGCCGTCATCTGCTCGCCCACCGCCTTGTCCAGCAGCGGACGCATTTCATTCGAGGCGCTGAGCTTCAATCCGGCGATCGACAGATTGGCATCGGCGATCGATACCTGCGAACTGAGATTGGGCTCAAGCCGCCAGCCGGTGGTGAGTGCGGGGCGCGACTGCACGGCGACATTGCCGCGAATATCCGCGCGCTGATCCAGCGTCTTGCCGGTGAGTTTCTGCACGCCGGAGCCGAGGCCGCTGTTCAGTATCCCCGCCAGCGCGCCGGTGAGATTGCCGGCCTGGTCGGCGATCTGGCCGGCGACGCGGAACGAGCCGTTCAGCGTCGTGCTGACCGTGACGCCGTCGCTCTTGCCGCTCATCGCCAGCGGGGAGCGCGTCACGTTCCAGCCGATTTCGGCTTTCGACAGCAGCTTGCTCACCGGATTGTCCGGCGCACCGGAAAAGTCGCGCGGGGCCGCGCGCTCGAGCGTGTCGCGTATCGCGGTGAGTGCGATGGCGGCCGGCGCGATGATGGTCGAAGTGCGGGTGGCGGCAGGCAGGGCAGGCAATTGCGCCAGCGCCGGCGGCGCATCGGAGGCCGCCGGCGAAATCCTTTCCATCACCCACAGGG
Organism: Pseudomonadota bacterium; assembly: GCA_023390695.1. Next base: position 7,064 of record JAEWCJ010000001.1, read on the forward strand.
TGCTGAAGAAGAACACAAGAATGACGGCGATGCCGCCGAGCAGTCTGATGCCTGGAATTCGTCGGGACGTCCCCCGCATTGCGCCTGCCCCCTTGCGCACCAAAAGAATCGGCGCGCAAAGTTTAGTCGGGCATGGGACCTCAGGCTAGAGCGCCGGCCCCTGCGAAATGTCGCCGCGGACGATGGTCGCGTTGCCGTGCATGCGCTGCAACGATTAAAGCCGGTTGGCCATGTAGCGGCTGTCGGGCAGTACGACGACCTTGGTGCCGATTTTCGCGCGCTGATAGAGATCCACCACGTCCTCATTGAGCATGCGGATGCAGCCGGACGACACGCGCTGTCCGATGCTGGACGGCACATTGGTACCGTGGATGCGATAGATGGTGCCGCCGATATAGAGCGCGCGGGCGCCGAGCGGATTGTGCGGGCCGCCAGCGACGAAACGCGGCAGATAGGGCTGACGGGCGATCATCTCCGCCGGAGGCACCCAATCGGGCCATTCCGCCTTGCGGTCGATCGACTTCACGCCGGACCAGCGAAAGCCGTCGCGGCCGACGCCGATGCCATAACGAACGGCCTGACCGTTGCCGAGCACGTAGTAAAGATAGGTGTTCGGCGTATCGACGATAATGGTGCCGGCCGGCTCCTTGCTGGCATAGCTGACGATCTGCCGCCGCAGATGCGCGGGTGTTTCGGCTTCCGGCTGCGGCATCACCTCGAGCGGTTCAGGCGCCGGCTGGCGTTGGAATTCCGGTTGTGAAAACAGCGGCGGGAAAAGTGGAAAGGCGCGTCCCGGATCGTTGTAGGCCATCGTCTGTGCGCTGGCTGACCCGGTGGCCATGAATGCGGCTGCAAGGATTGAGCTCAGACACACGTAGCGCCCGCTCGTCATGATACGCTCCCAATACACAGAAAAACGTCCACACCTTGTGTACGAAACAAGTTGAGGAAGTCGGTCCGGTTCCGGACGATTTTTTCGAGGGAAAGTGGAACTCGATTTACCTTAGCGCGTTATGCGTGTTCCGACGCCGCGGGTCGGATATTCGCCGCGACGTTATTTCTTGCGCCCCATCCGGTGCAGTTTGAGCACCGCATAGACGGCTTCATTCGCCGGCGTCGGCACGCCCAGTTCGCGGCCGAGTGCGACGACTTTCCCAGCCAGCCAGTCGAGTTCGAGCCGGTTGCCGGCTTCGAGATCGTTGAACTGCGACGCCTTCATCGTCGGTGTGGCGGAATCGGCGAAAGCCATCTGCCGGTCGACATAATCGTCCGGCACGCCAATGCCCTTCGCGCGGGCCACCGCGAAGGTCTCTTGCATGATCTTGCGGAAAAAGGCGCGGGTGTCGGGATCGCCCATGATCGGTCCGAGCGTGCTGCGCATGGAGGCGGTCGCGCCGGACGTGCCGGTCAGCAGCACGAATTTCTGCCAGCGGTCGCGTTCGATGTCGTCGGAGAGAATGGCATCGATCCCCGCGGCCTGCGCAGCCGCGACGAAGGCCTGCAGCCGCGCGTCGTCGCGCCGGTCGGGAAAGCCGCAGCGGAATTGCGCGAACTGGCTGGTCTGGCGGATCACGCCCGGCGCCGCGATGACGGTGACGACATGGGTGGTGCCGCCGACCACATGATCGGCGCCGAGAATCGGCAGCAGACGCTCGACGCTGTCGACGCCGTTCTGCAAGGTGATGACGCGGGTGTCGGGACCGACCAAAGGCTTGGTCTGCTCGCCGGTTTTTTCCGTGTCCCACAGCTTCACCGCGAACATCACGATGTCCACCGGACCGACGCTTGCGGGATCGTCGGTGGCTTTGACGTTCGTCAGGTGCAGGTCGCCGAGAGCGCTTTCGATCTTCAGCCCGTTCTTGCGGATGGCGTCGAGATGCGCGCCGCGGGCGATGAAAACGACATCGTGTCCGGCTTTCGCCAGACGCGCCCCGAAATAACCGCCGACCGCGCCTGCGGCCATGATGGCAATGCGCATGATGTTAGGCCCCGTTTTCGGATTGCTGGTTGCGCCAGCCGACGCTGGCCTCGGGCACAGCATCGGTGGAGGGGAAATAGGGCTTGATGTCGATCAGCGGCGTGTTGTCGAGACAGTCGAGGCCGACGACCGACAGCGTGGTGCCTTCGACTTTCAGGAGTTTGACCACGCTGAGCGCCACGGGATTGGGCCGCACCGGCGAGCGCAGCGCAAAGGTGCCGCGCGGCTCGGAGACATGGCGCGGCCTTTGCTGCACCAGATCCCGGCGCGCCTCGTTCATCCAGTACAGCACGATCAGATGCGAGCAGCCGGCAACGTCCTTCAGGGCGGCCTGATAGCGGGGGTCGAGCTCGATGCGGCAGACCTCGCCGCGCTCGCGCGCCTGGCTGGCGTTGCGCGGGCAGTCGTCGCGCCGGGTCCAGGGCGTGCGGATGCGCCCGATGAAATAGAGCTGGGCATCGAAGGCGGCGGGCAGGGAGATGGCGACCTCGCCCTCCCGGATGCCGGCGCGGGGATCGCTGGAGTCGTTTTCTGTCATGCGACGACCGTAGCCTTTCGGGGATGGTCGGGAAAACCGGTTTGAAGCCCGAAATCCAACGGGTTTTCCCCGGGTCCAAGGAATGGGCTTGCGCCCACTGATTTAACGTATAAACATATCCTTATATGAATTTTGGACCGGCTGCCATGGCGACCCATCTGTCTTTCGAGGCGATGCATGCCGCGCTCAAGGCGAGCGCCGAGGGCACACGGCTGCGCGTCCTCGCCCTGCTCGCGGAAACCGAGCTGACCGTCTCCGATCTCACCGAGATTCTGGGCCAGTCGCAGCCGCGCATTTCCCGCCATCTGAAATTGCTGGCCGAAGCCGGCCTGATCGAGCGCCACCGGGAGGGCGCCTGGGCGTTCTTCCGCATGGCCGACCGTGGCGAGAATGCGCAGCTCGGCCGGCTGCTGGTCGAGCGGCTCGACCCGGAAGATCCGACGCTGTCGCGCGACCGCGAGCGGCTGGCCGCCGTGCGCGAGCAGCGCGCCAAGCTGGCGCAGGACTATTTCCGCGCCCATGCCGACCAGTGGGATCGCATCCGCAAGCTGCACACCGCCGACTCTGCGGTCGAGGACGCCATCGTCATGGCCCTGTCCGACAAGCCGTTCCGCGCCTTGCTCGACCTCGGCACCGGCACCGGACGGATGCTGGAATTGTTCGGCCCGCAGATCGAACGCGGTCTTGGCATCGATCTGTCGCCGGCCATGCTGGCGCTCGCCCGCGCGCGGCTGGAGCGCGCCGGCCTGAAGCATTGCAGCGTGCGCCAGGGCGACATCTACAATCTGCCGCTGGCGCGCGAGTCCTTCGACGTCGTCATCATTCATCAGGTCCTGCATTACCTGGACGACGGTGCCCGCGCGGTGCGGGAAGCCGCGCGCGTGCTCGAACCCGGCGGCCGTCTTCTGGTCGTCGATTTCGCTCCGCACGATCTCGAATTCCTGCGCGAGGA
>JAEWCJ010000385.1 GCA_023390695.1 Pseudomonadota bacterium
GGGGGGTCATCACACCCCGGGCGTTCCGCTTCCACGCGCCCGGCCGGGGGGCAGAAATTTGGCGCGGCTGCGCGGTTTGAGCAAGAGTTTTCGGTTTACTCCTGCAACTGGCGCTTCAGCACTTCGATCTCGTCCGCCAAGGCATTGTCGCTGCCGACGAGGCCTTCGATCTTGCGGACGGCGTGCAGCACCGTGGTGTGGTCACGTCCGCCAAACCGCCGGCCAATCTCCGGCAAGGACCGCAGGGTCAGCGTCTTCGCGAGATACATCGCCACCTGGCGCGGCCGCACCACATTGGCGGTCCGGCGCGAGGACAGAAGGTCGCCCCGGCTCACGTTGTACTGACGGGCCACCACACGCTGGATGTCCTCGATTTTCACGCGCCGCGGCTCCTGCGGGCGGATCAGATCCCGCACCTCGCGTTCGGCCATTTCGAGCGTGATAGGTTGGCCGGTCAGCTTGCTATGCGCGAGCAGGCGGTTAAGCGCCCCTTCCAGATCGCGGCCGTTATGGGTGACGGATTTCGCGATGAAGGAGATGACGGGCTCTGGCACGTCGAAGCCGGGGTGATGCACCCGCGCCGCGGCGATCCGGTTCTTCAGAATTTCCAAACGTAGGTCTTCGCCAAGGCCGCCCATTTCCACCACGAGGCCCCCGGCGAGGCGGGAACGAACGCGATCGTCCAGGCTCTCGAGATCCGTAGGCGCCCGGTCGGCGGCGATCACCACCTGCCGGCCGGCATCGATCAGCGCATTGAGGGTATGGCAGAACTCCGCCTGCAGGTTCTTGCCGGTGAGGAACTGGAGATCGTCGATCACCAGCACGTCGATACCGCGAAGCGCCTCCTTGAACGCCAGCGCCGTCTGGGTTTTCAGTGCCGAAACGAAGCCGTACATGAATTTCTCGGCCGTCAGATACAGCACCTTGCGATCGCCGCCGGTATTGCCGGCCCAGGTAATCGCATGCAGCAGATGGGTCTTGCCGAGGCCGACCCCCGCATGAATGTAAAGCGGATTGAACATCACCGGTTCGCCGCGGCGGGCCACGGCGACCTGTTTCGCCGCCGCATGAGCGAGCGTGTTCGAGCGCCCGACCAGGAAGCTGTCGAAGGTCAGCCGCGGGTCGAGCGGCGAACCGCCAAGCGCCTCATGCGCGGCCGATGCCGGCGCGATTGCGGCCCGCGGCTCGCCTGACGGCTTTGCCAGACGCGTTTCCATCGACGGCTGCGGACTGTCCTCCTGCCTGGACTTTGGCACGCTCGCGCGGACCACGGCGCTGCGCACGGTCAACTCGATGCGGCGCACCCGCTCTTCTTCCGCCTGCCAGCAGCTCAGCACCCGGTCGCTGTAATGCGACTGAATCCAGCTTTTGAGAAACCGCGTCGGCACCGACAGCCTTGCCGTGTCGTCGTCGACCGATTCCAAATCCATTCGTGCAAACCAGCTTGAAAAAATGTCGTCCCCGACTTCCGCCTTCAACCTGCCTTTTACGCGTGACCAGCGATCCTGATCAGTGCTCGTCATCTCGGTGCCTCTTCCGAATGTCGAATTCCAAAAAAAAGCGAGTACAGCGCTCCTGTCGCTGTTTTTGACGCAGCATCAATTTCTGTCGTGCGGTTGCTTATCCGTGTCTTACGGCCGCCGGCCATGAGACAGACAACGCTTGTCAGCAGAAACGATGTGCGTGGCTGCTAGCTTGTTGGAGGATTGGCCGCGGTCTGGAGGCGGTGTTCGGGCGTCAAACCGAGCTGCCGGATCTGGCGTGATAATGTGCTGACGTCGAGCCCGTTCGATCGGGCATCGGTGTCTCTTGTGTGTTCCGTCGTCATGTGATCCCCCTTCCATCCGCGCAGGGCGCGGTGGACCGCTTCTTGTCAACATTAATTCCGGGAGCCTTGCTCGCGAAGTCGTTGAGACGACAGCGCGAATGTCAGCCAATCATTTCACGCAATGTGGTCTTCGCCGACAAGTCTTCGAGGCTGAGAATTCAAGACACATAACGTCCGCTCTCATCGTCGATGAGTTTCGAAGTAAGACCATTTACTGAAAGCCGTCGCTGGCGCGACAGTGATTTAAAAATACACACGCATCCCCAAACTGCAACGGATTTTGTGTGCGTTAACTCCTTCGTAAGGCGGGTGTGTCGTTCCGGTCATGCGATTCTTTGCATTGACATGACAACGTCTTGAATCATCGTGTGGTTTTTCGGCGACGTATGGCCGGTGCTTGTCTGATCGCGTTGGCGCCGATGCGCTGGTTTCGCATTCGCGGTCGCTGTCGCGCCATCGAATCCAAAGTCCCGGGTTCGCATATTGCTTAAGCTATTATTGTGACGTCGCTTTTTGTGGCCAAAATTCAGAGTAGCCAGAAGGAATTGAGACGCCGTTGTCTAATCCGGGACGTGCCCGATAGGCGGCTTGCTTGCAGCGCAAAAAGCAGATGCACCACGTGCGAAGCATTCAATCTACGTTGCGTGGCCGGCGATTGAAAAGAAAAGAGCCCGGCGTCGGCCGGGCTCAGAAAAAAAGTCTACGTCAGTCAGCGCGCTTAGTTACTTGGCGAGCTTGGTCACCTGATGCGTCAGTCGCGAAATCTTGCGGCTCGCCGTCTTCTTGTGCAGCACGCCCTTTTGGCTTGCGCGCATCACCTGCGGTTCGGCAGCCCGGAGCGCGGCAACCGCAGCGGTATGGTCGCCGCCCTTGATTGCCTCTTCGACCTTGCGAACAAAGGTGCGCATGTTGGAACGGCGGTTCTTGTTGATCGCTGTGCGGCGGGCGATTACGCGCGTCTTCTTCTTCGCGGATTTGGTATTGGCCATAAGCCCTCTCTACGGCGCGGGTCTGCCCGAACGGTACTGGCGCCGGCCTGGTTGTCGGTAAAAAATGCGGCGGCCCTGCAGCCGCCGGAATTTGGCCCTGCTTATAATGGCAGGGCCGGAAGGCGTCAACGCGCCGCGATGCGGTCGAAGGGCCCTCAGGCGACCTTTTTGGCGCGAACCGCGTCGTAACCGGCCAAAACCGCCGCCTGATCCGCCGCCGGGAAGGCGGCCAGCGGGGGCTTGACCCGGGCCAGAGCCGGGTCGCCGTGAATATGGGCGAGCAGGGCCTTAACCCCCGACACCAGCGCCTTGCCGTCGAACAGTTTACGGATGGTAACCGCCTGATCGAGCGCCGCCTGATCGCCCTCCTGCCATGCGCGCGCGCAAAGGTCGGGATTGCAGTTGGCGGTCGCGGAGATGACGCCCGCGAAGATGCCGCTGCGGGCCTCGATGAGGGCGGCCTCGTTGGAGGGGAAGACGGCAAAGCCCGACGCCACCTTGGCGGCCTCGCGCGCGAAAGGCATGTCGCCGGAGGAATCCTTGAGTCCGACAATGCGCGGGCCATGGGCATCGACCAGCCGCTTGATCAGTGCAAGATGCCACGGCAGTCCGGACTGGGCCGGGAAGTGATAAAGATAGATCGGGATCGGTTTGTCGGCGGTCGCCTTCACGATGGCGTCGACATAGGCAGCCAGCCCGTCATCCGGCACGCCCTTGTAATAGAACGGCGGCAGGATGAGCGCGCCGGCAAAGCCGAGCTCTGCGGCATGCCGGGTCAGCGCGATGGCGTCGGAGACGGCCGCTGCGCCGGTGCCCACCATCAGGCGGTCCATCGGCATGCCGGCTTCCCGATAGGCGGACATGAGCCCCATACGCTCGGCGAGCGAGAACGAAGTTGCCTCGCCGGTCGTGCCGAGCACATTCAGGCCGTCGCAGCCATTTTCCAGCAGATAGCGCGCCAGCTTCAGTGCGCGATCGCGGTCCGGCACGCCCTTTTCGTCGATCGCGGTGGCGATCGCGGCAATCACACCACGCAATGCAGTCTTGGCCACGTGACACTCCCTGTCGGTGGTTATCCGTTGACGTTGAAGGCCGCGAGGGCCGCCATGTTGACGAGATGGGAATCCTTGGCGCCCAATTGGACGATCTGCACCGGCCTGTCCAGTCCGACAAGGATTGGCCCGATCACCGTCGCGCCACCCAGTTCCTGCAGCAGCTTGGTCGAGATCGAGGCGGAATGGAATGCCGGCATGACGAGGACGTTGGCCGGCCCGGTGAGACGGTTGAAGGGATAGGCGGCCGCCGCTTCCGGATTCAGTGCGACATCGGCGGACATCTCGCCGTCATACTCGAAATCGACCCGGCGCTGGTCGAGGATGCGCACCGCTTGCTGCACATGTGCCGACCGTTCGCCGGGCGGATGACCGAAGGTCGAGAAGGCCAGCAGCGCCACGCGCGGTTCGTAGCCCAGCCGGCGGGCGACCCCGGCCACTTCCACGGCGATATCCGCCAGTTCGTCCGCCTTCGGCATTTCAGTGACGGCGGTATCGGCCACGATCACCGTGCGGCCGCGCGGGGCGAGCACGAGCGACACGCCGATCACCCGATGGCCGGGCTTGGGATCGATGCAGCGGCGCACGTCTTCCAGCGCGACCGAGAAATTGCGCGTCACGCCGGTCACCATGGCATCGGCGTCGCCAAGCGCCACCATGCAGGAGGCGAAGTGATTGCGGTCCTGGTTCACCAGCCGCTGGCAATCGCGGAACAGGTAGCCTTTGCGCTGCAGCCGCTCGTACAGATACGAGGCATAATCTTCATTGCGCATCGACAGTTTTGCATTGACGATCTGCATCTTGCCGCCGAGCTCGATGCCGAGATTGGCTGCGCTTTCGCGCACACGGTCCTCGCGGCCGACGAGAAGAGCGGTCCCGAGTCCCTCGCTGGCAAAGCTCGCGGCGGCGCGGATCACCTGCTCTTCTTCGCCTTCGGCGAAGACGACGCGTTTGGGCGAACGGCGCAGCCGTTCATAGACCCGGGCCAGCACGCCCGCGACGGGATCGCGCCGCGTGCGCAATTGCTGGCGATAGGCCTCCATGTCGACGATCGGCCGGCGGGCGACGCCGGAATCCATTGCGGCTTTCGCCACGGCCGGCGGTACATGGGAAATGAGGCGCGGATCGAACGGCACGGGGATCATGAAGTCGGGGCCGAATTTGGGGCGGGCGCCATAGGCGGCGGCGACTTCATCCGGCACGTCTTCGCGCGCCAGTTCCGCCAGCGCTTTCGCGGCTGCGATCTTCATCTCCATGTTGATGGTGGTGGCGCGCACATCCCGCGCGCCGCGGAAGATATAGGGGAAGCCGAGCACGTTGTTGACCTGGTTCGGATAGTCGGATCGGCCGGTCGCCATGATGGCGTCGTCGCGCACTTCCGCCACTTCCTCGGCGGAGATTTCCGGATCTGGATTTGCCATGGCGAAAATGATCGGCTTGTCCGCCATCGACGCGACCATCTCCTTGGTCACGGCGCCCTTTTGCGACAGGCCGAAGAAAACGTCGGCCCCCTTGAGCGCGTCGGCAAGCGTGCGCGCGTCGGTCTTCACCGCATGCGCCGATTTCCACTGGTTCATGCCCTCGGTGCGGCCCTGATAGATCACGCCTTTGGTGTCGCACAGAATCAGGTTTTCGAACCTGATGCCGATGGCTTGCAGCAATTCGAGGCAGGCGATGCCGGCCGCGCCGGCACCGTTGCAGACGAGTTTGATGTCCTCGATCCTGCGGCCGGTGAGGTCGAGCGCGTTGAGCAGGCCGGCCGCGGCAATGATCGCGGTGCCGTGCTGGTCATCGTGGAAGACCGGGATGTCGAGCAATTCGCGCAAGCGCTGCTCGATGATGAAGCATTCCGGCGCCTTGATATCTTCGAGATTGATGCCGCCCCAGCCCTTGCCGAGCAGCTTCACGCAATTGATGATTTCTTCCGGATCCTCGGAAGAGACTTCCAGATCGATGGAATCGATATCGGCGAAGCGCTTGAACAGCACTGCCTTGCCTTCCATGACCGGCTTGGCCGCGAGCGCGCCGCGATTGCCGAGGCCCAGAATGGCGGTGCCGTTGGTGATGACGGCGACGAAATTGCCCTTCGTCGTGTAATCGAAGGCCTTGTTCTCGTCTTCCGCGATGGCCAGTACCGGGATGGCGACGCCCGGCGAATAGGCGAGCGAAAGGTCGCGCTGGGTCGCCATCGGCTTCGTGGCGACGACCTCGAGCTTGCCCGGGCGGCCCTCGGAGTGAAACAGCAGCGCTTCTTGCTCGGTGAAAGTCGGCCGGTTGTTACGGCTTTTGGATTTGGAAGACATTTCAACTCCTGCAGGCGGAAAAACTCGCCAACCCGACGTTAGCGGAAGAAAAGCCGCGACCTCAAGGTGGCTGATCGATGTCGCGACTGTGAACTTGGACGATGTTGAATGCGACGAAGCAGGAGGTTAAGCCGTGAATCAGCCTCCATTTTTCTCCCGATCATCGATTTGGACGTGCAATGATCCGTTTTTTGCTCCGTTTCCTTGGCGTTTTGATCCTCGCTGCTGCGTTTATTCTTCTGGTTTATGACGGTGCCAAGTCGATCGCCGACAGCCGTCTCTATATCTACAAACTGGGCCAGTTCTGGACCGACATCAATGCCGGCAGTCTGCAGTCGCTGCAGGCTGCGATCGAAGCGCAACTGGTCTGGCTGTGGAATCCGGTCATTCTGACCGTTCTCGAACAGCCGGCCTGGCTGGTCCTCGGCGTGATCGGTATTCTGCTCATCCTGGTCGGCCGCAAGAAAAAGCCGCTGATCGGATATGGACGCGACTAGTTTTCAACGGCGCTGAGGCCGGCACGGGCGACCTGGGCATCCTGGGCCGACAACGCGCCGGACACGCCGATGGCGCCGATGATCTTCCCGTCCACGATGATCGGCAGGCCACCTTCAAAGGGTGAAATATTTTTCAGCGCCAGCAGGCGGATGCCGGAGCCGCCCGCGGCGATGGCGTCTTCCAGCGCCTTGGACGGCAGCTTGAACGCGAGCGAGGTCTGCGCCTTGCCTTCGGAGGCTGAAATCGAGGCAAGCTGGGTATTGTCGGACCGCTGCATCGCCACCATGTGGCCGCCGCTGTCGATGATGGTGATGACCACCTGCCAGTTGTTCTTGACCGCCTCGGCCTCCGCAGCAGCCATGATCTTCTTGGCGACCTCCAGCGTGATCGGAGCGCCATAGGGCGGCGGCGTCTGCTGGGCGGAGGCGGGGACCGCTGTCAGGAAAAAGGCCGCGAACGCGATCGCGAAAAGTCTTGCCGTCATAAAGTCTCCTGTGGACGCCGTCTGGCGAGCGGTATTCTAAGTCGCGGATTCCCGATTCGGGAGCGCCCCGATGCGCAAGGGTCTCCTAGCACATATATTGCGGCCGATATCGGGAGAAGCTGACATGTTCATGTTCAAGAAATCCCTGACACTGCCCGGCCCGGGCGAGGCCCTGCCGGGGCGCGCCAATGCCATACCCACCGCCCGCAACCATTTCGTCAATGGTCACCCGTTGAAGGGGCCCTATCCGCAGGGCAGCGAGATGGCCATGTTCGGCATGGGCTGCTTCTGGGGCGCCGAGCGCAAATTCTGGCAGCTGGGCGACGGTGTTGATGTCACCGCGGTCGGCTATGCCGGCGGGCTGACACCCAATCCAACCTATGAGGAAGTGTGCTCGGGCCAGACCGGGCATAACGAGGTCGTGCTGGTCGTGTTCGATCCGAAGAAGATCAGCTACGCGCAATTGCTGAAGACATTCTGGGAAAACCACGACCCGACGCAGGGGATGCGGCAGGGCAACGATATAGGGACGCAATACCGGTCCGGCATCTATGTCTTCAATGACGCACAGCGGCAGGCCGCGGAGGCGTCGAAGCTAGGCTACGAGCAGGCGATCGCGGCCCGCAATTACGGACCGATCACGACCGAAATCCTCGACGCGCCCGACTTCTATTTCGCCGAGGATTATCACCAGCTGTATCTGGCGAAAAACCCCATGGGCTATTGCGGTCTCGGCGGGACCGGCGTGGCCTGCCAGATCGGAACCGGCGTTGCTGCATGACATGTTGCTGACGCGGCGCGATTGACGGCCGTCTCGGGCCGCGT
>JAEWCJ010000071.1 GCA_023390695.1 Pseudomonadota bacterium
GGTGGGCCCGGCGATCTCACATCCGCCGCGTCACAAACAAAAAGCCGGCGCGATAGTGAGATCGCGCCGGCTTCTGATTTTCGTGGGCTGCGGGCAATCAGAACGGGTAAGGGTGCGGCCCGGTCTGGATCGTGATCCAGCGCAGCTCGGTGAACTCGTCGATCGCCGCCTTGCCGCCGAAGCGGCCATAGCCCGAGGCCTTGGTGCCGCCGAACGGCATCTGGCCTTCGTCATGCACGGTCGGCGCATTGATGTGGCAGATGCCGGACTGGATGCGCTTGGCGACGCCGAGCGCGCGGGCGATATCCTTGCCGAACACCGCGGCCGAAAGACCGTATTCGGTATCGTTGGCGATCTTGATCGCTTCCTCGACGCCCTTGACGCGGATCACCGATTTCACCGGGCCGAAGGATTCCTCGGAATAGATGCGCATCGCCGGGGTGACGCGGTCGAGAACGGTCGCGCTGACGACGGTGCCGTTGAAATCGCCGCCGGCCGCGACACGCGCGCCTTTAGCGACGGCATCGTCGAGCAGCTCCTTGTTGCGCAGGGCGGCTTCCTTGTTCACCAGCGATCCGAGGATGACGTGCTCGCGCGGATTGCCGTGGGGCAGGCTGCGCGCCTTGGCGGCAAACTTTTCGACGAAGGTGTTGGCGATGCTTTCGTCGACGATGATGCGCTCGGTCGACATGCAGATCTGGCCCATATTGGCGAAGGCGCCGAAGGCGGCCGCCTTCACCGCTTCGTCGATATCGGCGTCATCGAGAATGACCAGCGGCGCCTTGCCGCCGAGCTCGAGCAGCACCGGCTTTAGATAGCGGGCCGCGGTCTCCGCGATGATGCGGCCGACGCGGGTCGAGCCGGTGAAGTTGATGCGGCGCACCGCCTGATGGGCAATCAGCGTGTCGACGATCTTGGCGGCGTCCTGCGGAGCGTTGGTCACGACATTCACCACGCCTGCCGGAATGCCGGCGTCGCGCAAGGTTTGCCCGATCAATTGATGCGTGGCCGGACAAAGCTCCGAGGCCTTGAGCACGACGGTGTTGCCGCAGGCCAGCGGCATGGCGACGGCGCGGGTGCCGAGAATGACCGGCGCGTTCCACGGCGCGATGCCGAGCACGACGCCGGCCGGCTGGCGCACGGCCATGGCAAGGCTGTTCGGCTTGTCGGACGGGATGATCTCGCCGGTGATCTGCGTCGTCATCGATGCGGCTTCGCGCAGGATGCCGGCTGCCAGATGCACATTGAAATGGCCCCAGGGCCCGATGGCGCCGCATTCGGCCGTCATCAGATCGGAGAATTCCTTGCCGCGCTTGTCCATCAGATCGGCGGCTGCGAGCAGTTTTGCACGCCGCTCGTTGGGCCCGGTCTCCGACCAGGCCGGGAAAGCGGCGGCAGCGGCGTCCGCGGCGGCGATCGCGTCAGCGACGGACGCGGCTGCGGCGCGGCTTGCCACCTCGCCCGTGAAGGGATCGATGCGTTCGAATGTGCGTCCGTCGGCGGCACCTGCGTCGTGATCGCCGATCAAGAGATTGACGTGCTTCATGGAGCCCTCCTGTGGGTTGGTTTGAACTCGAGACGTGGAAGCTGGCGCGGCGTGAGGCGTGACAGCAGCGCCGGCTGCGCCGAGATAGGCACTTTGCACGGCCGGGTCGTTCTGCAAGGCCTCCGCCGAGCCGCTGCCGACGATACGGCCGGTTTCGATCAGGTAGCCGCGGTCGGCGATCTTCAGGCTCTGCTTGGCGTTCTGCTCGACCAGCAGCACCCCGACACCCGCTTCACGTATGCGCTTGAGCGCCTGAAACAACTCCCCGCACATGATCGGGGCAAGGCCGAGCGAAGGCTCGTCGAGCAGGAGGATGTCGGGTGCGGACATCAATGCGCGGCCGATCGCCACCATCTGCTGTTCGCCGCCGCTCATCGTCCGCACCTGTTGCGGGAAGCGCTCGCGCAATCTCGGAAACAGATTCAGCACGAATTCGAGATTTTGCCGTTCCTTGGCGCGGGCGCGTTTCGGATAGGCGCCGAGATCGAGATTTTCCCGCACCGTCAGGTCGCCGAAAATGCCGCGGCCTTCCGGTACCAGTGCGAGGCCCGACTCGACGATGTCGCGCGGCGACCTCCCGATCAGGCTGGTGCCGTCGAATGTCCTGGTCTCGCTTGGCAAGGCCCGCACCACACCGGCAATGGCCTTGAGCAGGGAGGTCTTGCCGGCGCCATTGGCGCCGAGAATGACGACGATTTCACCGCGCGCCATCTCCAGCGCGACATCGGACAATGCCTGGTGCTTGCCATAGGCGACTGACAATCCGCTGACCTTAAGCATCGGCGTCTCCGAGATAGGCGCGGATCACTTCCGGATCGGACAACACGGCCGCGGGCGGGCCGTCGGCGATCTTCTTGCCGGCATTCATGACCACACAGCGGCCGCAGAGAGAGCGGATCGCATCCATGACATGTTCGACCAGGATAATGGTCAACCCGCTGTCGCGCAGCGAATGGATCAGCGCGATGCCGTCCTGCAATTCGGTCGGGTTGAGGCCCGCGAGCCATTCGTCCAACAGCAGCAAATCCGGATCGAGCGCCAGTGCGCGCGCCAGTTCAAGTCGTTTCTGATCGATGTAAGTGAGCTGGTCGGCCGGCAGGTGGCCCTTGTCCTTCAGGCCGGCCTTGGCAAGGAGCTGGGATGCGACGCGCGCGGCATCTTCTCCCCACAATGGGGTCGTGCGATAGGCGAGGCCGGAAATCACGTTGTCGATCACGCTCATCGAGCCCAGCACGCGCACGAGCTGGAAGGTCCGGGCGACACCAAGCCGTGCGATCAGATGCGGGCTCTTGCCGGAAATCGCCTCGCCCTTGAAGCGGATGGTGCCGGCGTTCGGGACCAGCGCGCCTGAGATCAGGTTGAGCATGGTGGTCTTGCCCGAACCGTTGGGCCCGATCAGGCCCACGATCTCGCCGGGCTGGATGGTGAAATTCATGTCGTCGACGGCGACCAGACCGCCGAAATTTCGCCGTACGCCCTCAACCGACAGCAAGGCACCCTGCGGAGCGGGGGCGGCGGCGATGGCCGGCGCCGGGCTGTTTGTCGCAGATTTTCGTTTCGGCCAATGCTTCTGCAGGAAGCCGACCACGCCTTGCGGCAGGAAATAGACGACGACGATGAAGACGAGGCCGAGCAGGATGCTGAAATAGTTCGGAAAGTTCGCGGACAGGATCTCGAACAGGAAGACCAGGGGCACGACGCCGAGCAGCGGGCCGAACAGCGCGCCGGCGCCGCCGAGCAAGGCCATGATGACGACCTGGAACGAGACCATCGGATTGAAGGCGATGGTCGGATCGATATAGGTCCAGCGCGGGGCCATGATCGCGCCGGTCACCGTCATGAAAACGGAGCTGATCGCGAAAAGGGCGAGCTTGGCCCAGACGGTGTCAATGCCGACATGGCGCGCGACGGTTTCGTCCTCGCCGATCACGCGCAGGGCAAGGCCGAGACGTGAGCGCCCAATCAGCCAGCCGGCCAGCAGGACGAGGACGATGAGTCCGAGCAGCTGCCAGTAGATCGCTTCATGCGAGATATCGAGGAAGATATATCGCCCGATCGATTTGTGGATGTTGACCTCATACCAGGTCACGAGCTGGCGGATGAGCTCGGACAGGCCGAAGGTGAAGATCACAAAATAAATGCCCGACAGGCGCAAGGTCGACAGGCCGACGAACAGGGCAATGACAAGACCGACGCCGGCCGCAGCCAGCAGCACCAGCGGCCACGGCAGATATTCGCCGACGAGTGCGACTGTATAGGCGCCGATGCCGAAGAAGGCGACCGTTGCGAGCGAGATGTACCGCGTCGGCCCCGAGAACAAGGCCCAGGCGGTCGACAGCACGGCGTAATAGAGGATGCTGATTCCAAGGGCGAGGTGATAGCCGCTTCCGACCAGCGGAAGCGTTGCAAGCAAGCCCAGAACCACAAGGCCGAGGACAAACCACGGCAAAGAACGCGAACTCAACGCGCAGGCCTCCCGAACAATCCCGTCGGCCTCACGAGAAGAACAATGATGAACAGGGCGAAGGTCACCGCGAGCGTCAGACCCGGATCGACCAGGCGAGCCACGGCCGTGGCGGCGCGGCGGCGC
>JAEWCJ010000149.1 GCA_023390695.1 Pseudomonadota bacterium
GGTGGGCACAATGCCTTCCTAAGCGGGATGCCCGGCACAAGGCCGGGCATGACAAAAGAGAGGGTAGCGGCTGAGCCGTAGGGACTAAGACAGAATGGCTTCTCTCAAGGACATGCGTGTCCGCATCGCCGCGACCAAGGCGACGCAGAAGATCACCAAGGCGATGCAGATGGTTGCTGCATCGAAGCTGCGCCGTGCGCAGGCGGCGGCGGAAGCCGCGCGCCCCTTCGCCGAGCGCATGGACCGGGTGCTGGGCAACATCGCCTCGACCATCACCGATTTTCAGTCCGCGCCGAAGCTGCTCGGCGGCACCGGCAATGACAGGGTGCACCTGCTGATCGTCTGCACCGGCGAACGCGGCCTCTGCGGCGCCTTCAACTCGGCGATCGCCCGGCTGGCCCGCGACAAGGCCAACGCGCTGCTCGGCGAGGGCAAAGAGGTCAAGATCTTCTGTGTCGGCCGCAAGGGCTATGAGCTGCTGCGCCGCAACTTCGACAAGCACATCATCGACCACATCGATCTGCGCAGCGTGCGCAATCTGCAATTCGAGCACGCCCAGGGCATTGCCGAGAAAGTCACCACGCTGTTCGAGCAGGGCGGCTTCGACGTGGCGACGCTGTTCTATTCGCAGTTCAAGTCGGTGATCTCGCAGATCCCGACCGCGCAGCAGGTGATCCCGCCGGTCTTCCCGGAAGCCGAGAACGACGCCAAGGGCGCCGACGTCTCCTACGAATACGAGCCGGACGAAAACGAGATTCTCGGCGAATTGCTGCCGCGCAATCTCGCGGTGCAGGTGTTCCGCGCCCTGCTTGAGAACAACGCGTCGTTCTACGGCGCGCAGATGACCGCCATGGACAACGCCACGCGCAACGCCGGCGACATGATCCGCAAACAGACCATCACCTATAACCGCACCCGCCAGGCCATGATCACGAAGGAATTGATCGAGATCATCTCCGGCGCGGAAGCGCTCTAAGACACGATTTGTAGCGAGGACGAGCAATGGCCAACGCAGCCGCAGGCAAACCCAACAAGACCGGCCGCATCACGCAGGTGATCGGCGCCGTGGTCGACGTGCAGTTCGACGATCATCTGCCGGCGATCCTGAACGCGCTGGAAACCGACAATAACGGCCAGCGTCTGGTGCTCGAGGTCGCGCAGCATCTCGGCGAGAACACCGTCCGCACCATCGCGATGGACGTCTCCGAAGGTCTGGTGCGCGGCCAGGAGGTGCAGGACACCGGCGAGCCGATCGCGGTGCCGGTGGGTGAGGGCACGCTCGGCCGCATCATGAACGTGGTCGGCGAGCCGGTCGACGAGTCCGGTCCGATCAAGGCGGAAGCCAGGCGCGCCATCCACCAGGAAGCCCCGGCCTATACCGACCAGTCGACGGAAGCCGAAATTCTGGTCACCGGCATCAAGGTCGTGGACCTGCTGGCACCTTACGCCAAGGGCGGCAAGATCGGCCTGTTCGGCGGCGCCGGCGTCGGCAAGACCGTGCTCATTCAGGAACTGATCAACAACGTCGCCAAGGCGCATGGCGGTTACTCGGTGTTCGCCGGCGTCGGCGAGCGTACCCGCGAAGGCAACGACCTCTATCACGAGTTCATCGAATCGGGCGTGAACAAGAAGGGCGGCGGCGCCGGCTCCAAATGCGCCCTCGTGTACGGCCAGATGAACGAGCCGCCCGGCGCCCGCGCCCGCGTCGCGCTGACCGGTCTGACCGTTGCGGAACATTTCCGCGATCAGGGCCAGGACGTGCTGTTCTTCGTCGACAACATCTTCCGCTTCACGCAGGCGGGTTCGGAAGTGTCGGCGCTGCTCGGCCGTATTCCTTCGGCGGTGGGTTATCAGCCCACCCTCGCGACCGACATGGGCGCGCTGCAGGAACGCATCACCACCACGCAGAAGGGCTCGGTGACCTCGGTGCAGGCGATTTACGTGCCGGCCGACGACTTGACCGACCCGGCGCCGGCCACCTCGTTCGCCCACTTGGACGCGACGACCGTGCTGTCGCGTTCGATCGCCGAAAAGGGCATCTATCCGGCGGTGGACCCGCTCGACTCCACCTCGCGCATGCTGTCGCCGCTCGTCGTCGGCGAGGAGCATTACGCGGTGTCGCGGCAGGTGCAGCAGATTCTCCAGCGTTACAAGGCGCTGCAGGACATCATCGCCATTCTCGGCATGGACGAGCTGTCCGAAGAGGACAAGCTGACGGTGGCGCGCGCCCGCAAGATCGAGCGCTTCCTGTCGCAGCCGGTCCACGTCGCGGAAGTGTTCACCGGCGCGCCGGGCAAGTGCGTCGCGCTCGCCGACACCATCAAGGGCTTCAAGGGGCTCTGCGAAGGCAAGTACGACTACCTGCCGGAAGCGGCCTTCTTCATGGTCGGCACGATCGAAGAAGCCGTCGAGAAGGGCAAGAAGCGCGCGGCGGAAGCGGCGTAACTATATCCATGTCGTCCCCGCGAAAGCGGGGACCCATAGCCTCAGAGCGTCAATTCAACTCAGTGGCTGTGG
>JAEWCJ010000404.1 GCA_023390695.1 Pseudomonadota bacterium
CGATTTGACGGTCTTGGCGGCCTTTTTTGCAGGTGACGGCTTATTGGTCTTCTTCGCCATGGGTCAGGAATGCTCGGAGGTGGGAATCGGGGGGTGATAGCCCGAATCGGGTGCGTCCGACTATGCCACGGGGGTGGCAAAACCATGAACGGGGTGCCGGACTGCCGCCAATAAATCCTGATATCCGGTGCTGGCGCGGCGCGCGGCGCCGGGCTAGACCTGTGGCCCCGCCGGACCCGCTTCTCAATGTTCCAGGAATATACCCAGATCATCATCGACTTCGTGCGCCTGAACCAGATGTGGGCGCTGCCGATCGTCTTCCTTCTGGCCTTCGGCGAGTCGCTGGCCTTCATTTCGCTGTTCCTGCCGGCCTGGGCGATGCTGGTGGGCATCGGCGCCCTGATCAATGCCTCCGGCATCCCGTTCTGGCCGATCTGCATCGCGGCGGCGCTCGGCGCCGCGTGCGGCGACTGGCTGTCCTACTGGATCGGCTTCAAGTTCAAGGACCGGGTCGCGCATATGTGGCCGCTGACCAAGCATCCGGATCTGCTGCCGCGCGGCCATGTCTTCATGGAGAAATGGGGCATCCCCGGCATCTTCATCGGCCGCTTCTTCGGGCCGCTGCGCGCCTCGGTGCCGCTGATCGCCGGCATCCTGGAAATGAATTACTGGCATTTCCAGATCGCCAATGTCGCGTCGGCCTTCGTGTGGGCGTTCGTGCTGCTGAGTTTCGGCGATTTCGGCTTCGGCATCTGGAAATGGTTCACCTGACGTGACCGCGCAGCACGCTCCCGATTTTCTGCAGCCGATCGGCGCGGGCGAGCGGCTCTGGCGCAAGCTGCGTTTCGATGCGATGCGGCTTCTCGGCGTGTCGTCGTTCACGACGCGGGCCAAGGGCGCGCGGTTCGTGGTGAACACGACCGACTTCATCGATCGCGAACTGGCGCTCAGGGGCGTCTGGGAGGGCGAGCAACTCGAGGATTTCGCCGCCGTCTGCCGCGCGCATCACGTCGATTATTTTCTCGATATCGGCGCCAATGCCGGCGTCTACAGCGTGCTGTTCGCGGTGCATCATCTCGGCGGCGACATCATCGCGTTCGAGCCCGATCCCGGCAACCATGCGCGGCTGATGGCGAATTTGCAGGCGAACGATCTCGTCCGCGATGTGCGGGTGAGGCAGGTCGCGGTCGGGGATCGCGCCGGCGAGATGACGCTGATGGAGGCGGGCGCGCATAACCGCGGCGAGTCCTGGATCGTGCATCCCGACAAGCCGCCGGAGGAGGCGCCCGGCGTCGCCACGCATGTCGTGCAGCAGATCGTCTTCGACGACGAGTTCGCGATCTCCGGCAAGACCATCCTGGTGAAGATGGATGTCGAAGGCTCGGAATTCCACGCGCTCGCCGGCATGGAGCGCACGCTGCGCGACAATCGCTGCTATCTGCAGGTCGAGCTCTATTCAGATCGCTTCGAGGAGCTGAAGGCGTTTTTCGAACGTCTCGGCTATCGCTATCTGAAGACCAATTACATCGACCATTATTTCACGAACATGCCGGGCGTCGGCGCCTAGCCGCGCCCGGCCTTGCCGCGCTGCGCGCCTGCTCGGTCGCGCGCTTACTTGATCAGGTCGGCGCCGGCCTTGCAGGCGACGGCGTCCTGCGCGCCGGTGCCGCCGCTGCAGCCGATGGCGCCGATCAGCCGGCCACCCTCGATCAGCGGCAGGCCGCCGGGCGAGGCGATCAGGCTCGGCTCCAGCGTTGCGAGATAGGCGCCGGCCGGGGTCTGCATCGCGTTGAAGAAAGCTTCCGTCGAGCGGCGGAAGCGGGCGGCGGTCCGCGCCTTGCCCTGCGAGATGGCGGCGGAGGCAACCTGCGTGCCGTCCATCTTGTAGAAATAGACGAGGTCGCCGTTGGGATCGACGACGCTGATCGCCATCTTCCAGTTGCGCGGCGACTTCTGCGATTCCGCGACGGCGGCGGCGACGATCTGCGCGGCCCGGTCCGCCGTGACGGAGGGACCGTAAGGAATGTCGACGGGCATCTGGTCCGGCACCGCCGCCGGCGCCTGTGCCTGCGCAGCAGTGACGCAGAGCGCCATTGCGGCGGATATTGCGAACGTTCCGGCGAATGAGGTCACGCGATGCATGAATGTCCTCCCGTTGAAAGCCGTTCGTGTGATCCCGCGCGAAAGCGGGCTTCCGCAGTCTAGCGGTCCGCCCGGTTCTGCGACATATTTGCGCTCGCTTGCCGCCCGGAAAAAATTGCGAGCGGGCGCACAGGCGGGGAGGAATAAGCGTTGCGGACGGGTGTTAGGCCCAGATCGGGGACGCGGTTTGCAAGGTTTTGCGAACGGCACCGCAACATATCGACCGGCGCCCAAGCCGGGGGGATCCAGGCTTTCCAGTTACATTTCCAGGAGGATTTTAAATGGCTGAATTGACACGCCGCGGCGTCATGACCGGCGCCGCCACACTTGCTGCTGCCGCAGCGACGGGAACGGTTTCGGGGGGATCGGCGCTGGCGCAGGCCGCCGCCAGCCAGCAGGCCGCGGGCTGGTACCGCTACAAGGTCGGCGACATCGAAGTCACCGCCGTGACCGACGGCCTCAACCGCTTCAAGTTTCCCGATGCCTTCGTCGCCAACGCGAAGCGCGACGAGGTGAACAAGGCGCTGGAAGCCGCGTTCCTGGAAAAGGACATGATGGCGATTCCCTACACGCCGATCGTGGTCAGGAACGGCGGCAAGGTCACCGTCATCGACACCGGCACCGGCGAGGCGAATTTCGCCGCCAGCAAAGGCGCCGCCGGCCAGTTCCAGAAAAACCTCGCCGCATCCGGCATCGACGCCAAGGATGTGTCCACCGTCATCATCTCGCATTATCACGGCGACCACATCAACGGCCTGCTGAAGGCGGACAATTCGCTGGCCTTCCCGAATGCCGAAATCCTGGTGCCGGCGGCCGAGCACAAATACTTCATGGACGACGGGGAAATGAACAAGCAGACCGGCGACCGCATGGTCGGCGTGTTCAAGAACCAGCGCCGCGTGTTCGGCAATCCGGAAGTCGCCAAGCGCGTGAAGACCTATGAGGCGGGCAAGGAAGTCGTGCCGGGCGTTTCCGCGGTGGCGAGCTATGGCCACACGCCCGGCCACACCTCGCATGTCGTTTCGTCCGGCGGCAAATCGGTGTTCGTGCAGGCGGACGTGACCAACGTGCCGTTCCTGTTCGCGCGCAATCCGGGCTGGCATTTGATGTTCGACCAGATTCCGGACATGGCGGAAGCCACGCGCCGCAAGGTCTACGACATGCTGGCGTCGGAACGGATGATGCTGCAGGGCTTCCATTATCCGTTCCCCGCGGTCGCCCATGTGGAGAAGAGCGGCAACGGCTATCGTGAGGTGCCGGCGCTGTGGAGCCCGACGCTCTGATCCGTCGCCGCAAGGTGATCAATGAAGTGAATTTCTGAACCACGACACTCGGAGCAAGGCCGCATCGGAAACGATGCGGCC
This sequence comes from Pseudomonadota bacterium, assembly GCA_023390695.1. The sequence continues at coordinate 3,507 of JAEWCJ010000404.1, forward strand.
TTGTGCTTTCCTGGCGCGGGATGCGTCAATTGCGGGTGATGACGGCTTCCAGATATTCGCTGGGAATGACCAGCGTGCCGTCCCTCGCGGTATTGAACGCGTCGATGAGCGCGTAGAGATCGGCTTCCAGCGTCGCGCGCGCGGCCGGATCGATCGCCGCGAAGGCCTTCAGCACCGGGCCGTAATAGGTACGGAAGATATCGACCCAATGTTCGGGCGACTTGTAGCGGAACACGAAATGTCTGCTGGTCGCCGCGATGCTCGCACCGTCGCCGAACAAGGCGTCGAGATGCGCCTTGTTGCCCCACATGGCCGGCGATGTCACGCCCGGCGCGGGCGGCACGTATGTGCCGATGGTCTTGAACAGGCGGCCGATGAAGCCGTCCGGCGTCCAGTTGGCGAGACCGATCTTGCCGCCGGAGCGGCAGACGCGCATCATCTCGTTCGCCGCCTGTTTCTGATCGGGCGTGAACATGACGCCGAAGGTCGACAGCACGACATCGAAGCTGGCATCGGCAAACGGCAGCTTCTCGGCGTCGGCTTCCTGGAATAGCACCGGCAGGCGCTCGGCGTCGGCGCGCGCGCGGCCGCGCTCGAGCAGGGCTCCGACATAGTCCGTCGATACCACATCGGCGAAGCGCCGGGCTGCGGCCAGCGTCGCATTGCCGTTGCCGGCGGCGACGTCGAGCACACGCTGGTTGCTGCGCAGATCCACGGCTTCGCAAAGACTTTCGCCGACGATCTGCAGGGTGGTGCCGACAATGGCGTAGTCGCCGGAGCTCCAGGCTGCGTGCTGCCGGCTTTTCACCGCACCGAGATCGGCGGTCACGGGAGTTGCTGTTTGCACATTCATGGTGTCGCTTCCTCTGTCAGGGGTCTGTTTTTCTGATTGCGGCACGCGTCGTTCTTCATCCTGCATGGCGAAGCTGCGTGTCGCGGCGGAGGGGATATGTCGGGGCGGCCGCTGTCTCCATGACCGGGACACCGGCTTCCTTTGCAGATGCGCCGGAAACCGTTGGTGCCGGTGCTGTGTCCCGAAGCCGCAAAATTTGCTGGCAACGCGGATTGCGGTTCGGGTGAGGATCATGCCGGTCGCCTCGTGACATGCCGGCCCTGCTTGGCCGACGGTGACATATTGGCGCTGTCGCATTCGGGCCGCTGTGCAGCATCCGCAGCGACATGCAGAAACCGCAATCGCGGCGAATTATTTTTCTGTCGCGTTCCGGAACCGGGCTTGGAAGCCGTTGCGCGCCGCCGCGGCAAGACATCGTTTGCATCTTCGAGAGAGGCGTTTCCCATGCGCCTGCAGCCGGACGTGTCCGATGATGACGGCCTGACGCCGCGCGAGCGCGCGACGTTGCCGGAGAGCCTTGCGCGGGCGCTTGCGTTTCTCAACGCGCGGCTGGATGCGCCGGTCGCGCTGGACGATCTGGCGGCCGCAGCGGGCGTCCGTCCGCGCACGCTGGAAGCCCATTTCAAGTCGCATCTTGGCACGACGCCGCTCGGCTGGGTGCGGCGGACGCGGCTTGCCCGTGCGCGCCAGCACTTGCTCGCGTCCGGCGAGAGCGCAAACGTCACCGATATCGCCAATGCCAACGGCTTCACCGAGCTGGGCCGCTTTGCCGCGCAGTACCGGCGGCAATTCGGCGAATTGCCGTCGCAGACCTTGAAGGCGTCGCGCGGGAAAATCGCGGACAACGATATCGACGATGAGGCGTTGCGGCTGAGCTGGCGCGCATTGGCCGAAGCCTTCATGGTGGGGCCGGCGCATAATCGTGCCGCGCTCGAGGATGTCGAACGCGCGCAGGAACTGGCACCGCATTACGCCTTGCCGAAGGCGATCGCCGCCTGGTGCTGGAGCCAGCGCGCCGCGCACGGTTTCAGCACGACCTCGCAAATCGATCGCGGGCATGCGCTCCGGCTTGCCGACGAGGCGGCGCGGATGGCGCCGCATGACGCGCTGTCGCTCAGTCTGTGCAGCGGCGCGCTGACATTGTCGCGCCGCTTGTCCGAGGCCGACGGGCTTATCGAACGCTCGCTGGCCATGGACCCGTGGTCGCCCTGGGCATGGATCCGCCGTGCCTGGCTGTCGGCCTATCAGGGCGACGATGACGGCGCGCTGCGCGAATTGCAGATCACGTTGCGGCTGATGCCGTTCGAGCCGATCCGCCATCTTGCCTTCATCGGCATGGGCTGCGCGCATTTCAATGCCGGTCGCTATGAACGGGCGGCGCGCTGGGTGCAGAGCGGCGTGGAGTCGGTGCCGGATTCGTTCTGGGCCGCGCGTGTCCACGGCGCCGGGACAGCGCTGGCCGGCGCGAAGAGCGACGCCCGACGCCAGGCGCGCACGCTGTTGCGCAAGGATGGCAATCTCACCGTTGCGTCGGCGCGGGCGGCCTGGCCGTTCACCCCGTCCTTCGTGGAGCGACTGGGCGAAGGGCTGCAGATCGCCGGCGTGCCGTGCGCCTGAGCCTCACTTCTTTTCAATCTTGTAGCGCGCCTGTCCGGATTTGCCGGCGGCGGTCTTGATCATCAACGTGATCTGCGTGTTCGGCGCGATCGCCTTTTTGGTTTCGCCCTTAAATGCGTTGTCGCCGGACTGGGCGAGCGTCACGGTCTCGCGGTCGGCGCCGTTCACGACCAGCGCAGAGGCTGCGTAACCCTTCGTGCTGACCGGCTTGTTGCCTTCATCGAGGATGTTGACGGTGAGGGTATTGCCGGACGTCAGCAACTCGGCATGCACGCCGGCGACATCTTCCATGATCCCGCCATTCGGCCCCTTGTTGCCGTGGCTGTGCTGCGCGGCGGCGGGGAGTGTGAAGGCAAGGACAGCCGCAAGCGCGAGAGCATATTTCATTTGTTTCTCCTTAAGACAGGTGTGAGGGTTGCAGCGATGAGGATGCGCCGGCGCTCTCGCGCCGGAACAAGGCGTAAAGCGCCGGCAGAACCAGCAGTGTGAGGATCGTGGACGACAAGATGCCGCCGATCACGACCGTTGCCAGCGGACGCTGCACTTCGGCGCCCGCGCCGGTCGCAATCGCCATCGGCACGAAGCCGAGCGAAGCGACGAGCGCGGTCATCAGCACCGGCCGCAGCCGCGTCAGCGCGCC
>JAEWCJ010000321.1 GCA_023390695.1 Pseudomonadota bacterium
CGCCTGCTGCGTTCCGCCGCGGCACGCGGCGCCGCGGCAACAGCCGCCACTTAACCGCACCTTAAAGCGCGCTCTCTAGCGTCGGCAGAGCGGGGCCGGACAGCCCCGGAGACGGGACGGGTAGCGAACAGACATGGCTTTGGGACGGCGAAAGCCGCGTGCGCGCCGCGAACCCAGATTCGACGAGGCCGCATCGGGAGCGGAATTGCGCGTGACGCCAGCCGATCGCATCGGTGGCGAGGCGCGGCGTGCGGCCGCCCGTGCCCAGGATGAACCCCGCAAACGACCGGCCCGGAAATCCCGCCGCGGCGGCGATGGCCACGGCGGCAATGATGGCCCGGATGGCGAGCGGCCGCGCGGCCGCAAGCGGCGCCGCGTCCGGCCCGGACGCCTGGTCTATTGGGGGCTGGTGCTCTCGCTCTGGGCGATCATCGGCCTGATCGGCGTCACCATCTGGATCGGCGCGCATCTGCCGCCGATCCAGTCGCTGGAGGTGCCGAAGCGGCCGCCCTCGATCCAGATCACCGGCACCGACGGCCGGGTGCTGGCGACGCGCGGCGACAGCGGCGTGTCGGCGACGCTGAAGGAATTGCCGGATTACGTGCCGCAGGCCTTCCTCGCCATCGAGGATCGGCGTTTCTATAAGCATTACGGCATCGATCCCTTCGGCATTGCCCGCGCCGTCGTCGCCAATGTGCTCAAGCGCAGCGTCTCGCAGGGCGGCTCTACCCTCACCCAGCAGCTTGCGAAAAACCTGTTCCTGACACCGGACCGCACCTACACCCGCAAGCTGCAGGAGGCGGTGCTCGCCCTGTGGCTGGAGCGCAAATTCTCCAAGAACGAGATCCTCGAGCTTTATCTCAACCGAGTCTATTTCGGCGCCGGCGCCTATGGCATCGAGGCGGCCGCGCAGCGCTACTTCAACAAAAGCGCACGCGCCGTGTCGCTGCAGGAGGCCGCGATGCTGGCGGGCCTTGTCAGATCGCCGTCGCGCCTTGCACCGACACGCAATCCGGGCGGCGCCGAGCGGCGCGCGCAAGTGGTGCTCAGCACCATGGCGGATGAGGGCTACATCTCGCTGGCGCGGGCGAAGGCCGCCATCGCCGATCCGGCGCATGCGATGAAACAGGCGGCACACGCCTCCAGCAATTATGTCGCCGACTGGATCATGGACGTGCTCGACGATCTGATCGGCCGCGTCGAAGACGATATCGTTGTCGAGACGTCGATCGATCCGGTGTTGCAGTCCGCTGCGGAAGCCAGCCTCATTGACGAACTGAATGCCAAGGGACCGAAATTCGGCGTCGAACAGGGTGCATTGGTGGCGATGGCGCCGGACGGCGCGGTCCGCGCTTTAGTCGGCGGACGCAATTATACCGAAAGCCAGTTCAATCGCGCGGTCGCCGCCAAACGTCAGCCCGGCTCGGCCTTCAAACCGTTTGTCTATCTCACCGCGCTCGAACGCGGCCTGACGCCGGACACGGTGCGTGAAGACAAGCCGATCGTGCTCAAGGGCTGGCGGCCGGAAAACTACACGCGTGAATATTTCGGTCCGGTCACCCTGACCCAGGCGCTGGCGATGTCGCTCAATACGGTGGCCGTGCGGCTGACGCTCGAATTCGGTCCGACCGCGGTGACGCGCACGGCGCACCGGCTCGGCATTGCCTCCAAGCTCGAAAGCAATCCCTCCATTGCGCTCGGCACATCCGAGGTGTCGCTGATGGAGATGGTGGCGGCCTTCGCACCCTTCGCCAATTCCGGCATGGCGATCGTCCCGCATGTGGTGGAGAGCGTGCGGCGGAAAGACGACAAGACCCTGCTCTATCGCCGCGTCCCGCAAAGCCTCGGTCAGATCGTCGACCCGCGCTATGTCGGCATGATGAATGCCATGCTGCAGGAGACCCTGCTGGCCGGCACCGCCCGCAAGGCCGAACTCGCGGGGCGGCCGGCCGCCGGCAAGACCGGCACCAGCCAGGATTTTCGCGACGGCTGGTTCGTCGGCTACACCGCGCAACTCGTCGCCGGCGTCTGGCTGGGAAATGACGATTCATCGCCGACCAGAAAAATGACCGGCGGCGGCCTGCCCTCGGAGATCTGGGCGCGGTTCATGAAATCGGCGCACCGCAACCTGCCGGTGGCGAGCCTGCCCGGTCTGTCGAACGGATTTTTCGCGCCTGCTCCCGGCACCTATGCGCCACCGCCAACCGCATCACCGCCGCCGGCGACGGTTGACCATCGCCCGCAAGCGCCGGTGCGCCCGGAAGCCGGCACGATGGACAGCTGGTTCCTCGACCGGCTGTTCGGCCGGCGCTAGCGGCGCTCAGGCGATATGCGCCGGCGCGCGGCGCGACATCAGCCAGAACAGCAAGGTCAGCGCGCCCATGAGGGTGAGCGCCACCGCCAGCGGCCAGGCAGTCGTATCGAGCAGCGCCACCACCGTGATGCCCGCAATGGCGGCGGCGATTTGCGGCACAAATCCCAACAGCGACGAGGCCGCGCCGGCCCGCTCCGGAAACGGCGACAGCCCGCCGGCCATGGCCTGCGGGAACGTCAGCCCAAGCCCGATCGTGTAGAGCGAAACCGGCAGGACGATCGCAAAGGCCGAATGCGGCACGACGGCGAGTGTCGCGATCATTGCCAGGCCGCCGCCCAGCAGCGCGCCCGCGCCGAAGCCGATCGTACGGTCGATGCCGATACGCGAGACGATGCGCGACGCGATCAGGGCGCCGGTCAGATAACCGAACGCACTCGGCAAGAACATGATCGCGAAAGCCAGCGGCGTGAGACCGTACAGATCCTGCAGGATGAAGGACGCGCTCGACAGCCACGCGAACAATCCGGTGTAGCAGGCGGAGGCGATCCCGACATACAGGCGGAAGTCCTGGCGCGCGAGCAACGCACGATAGCTTGCGAGGATCGACCGCGCGGAAATCGGCTCAGCGCGCACCTTCAGCGTTTCCGGCAATCGCAGCCACGCCGCCAGGCCGAGCAGCAGGCCGGCCAGCAGCAGCGCCGCGAAGGCCGAACGCCATCCGAATGCCGTATGCAGAAGACCGCCGATCACCGGACCGGCAATCGGCGCGATCGCCATGATCGCGCCCATCACCGACAATTCCTTGCCCGCACGCGCCCCGCTGTAGAGATCGCGCACCACGGCGCGCGCGAGCACGATCGCCCCCGCCGCCCCGAAAGACTGCAGCAGCCGCGCGGCGATCAGGATGTCGATCGACGGCGCTAAGGTGCAGATCAGACTGCCGACGCAGAAAATGGCCACGGCGACAAGCAGCACCGGTCTGCGGCCGAGCCGGTCGGACACCGGCCCATAGACGATCTGCCCGGCGGCGAAGCCGATCAGATAGGCGGACAGCGTGAGCTGGACGCGCGGCGATGTCACATCGAAGGCACGGCCGATATCCGGCAGCGAGGGAAGATAGAGATCGGTCGAAAGCGGGCCAATGGCAGTCAGCGCTGCCAGCAGCGCCGTCAGCGCGAACGTGTCGGGGCGAAGCATGAATGTTGTTCGTGACTATCGGAAATCAGAGACGCGCACGGCGCTTGGTTGCAGGTGGGCCTTCGCCGTCAGGTTCGACCATCGGCATTCCGTAGCGGTGCAGGTCGGCGCCGTGAACATCCAGCCAGTTTTTCGCGCGGCGCATGTTCGGACACAGGCGCTCGACCAGCCGCCAGAACCGCGCCGAATGATTCATTTCCACCAGATGCGCGACTTCATGCGCGGCGAGATAATCGAGAACATGCGGCGGCGCCAGGATCAGCCGCCATGAATACGAGAGCACCCCGGTGCTCGAACAGGAGCCCCAGCGGCTCACCTGATCCCGGATCGAGATGCGCTTGATCTTCACGCCGAGACGCTCGGCGGCCTGCCGGCTCGCCATTTCCAGATCGCTCTTGGCTTCCCGGCGCAGGAAATCGCCGACACGGCGATTGACGTGCGGCGCATCGCCGGCCACGCAGATGGAGCGCTCGCCGTCCTCGCCGATTTCGATCCAGACGGTGCCGCGGCGCCCCTTGCGATGGACGATGCGGTGCGAATGTCCGCGCAGCGGCACCGTCATGCCATGCGCGAACGGTGCGGCTTCCGGCAACCGGTGCAGGCGTTGCGCGATCCAGCCGCCATGCTGCTCGGCGAAAGCCTGGGCCTCTTTCAGGCTGCCGCGCGGCGGCATGGTGAGCACGACCTCGCGCGTCGCGGCCTGAATGCGCAATGTATAGCGCCGCGCTTGACGATGCCGTCGCACACGGACCAGATAAATGTTCTTGTCGTGCACGACCTGGATCGATTGCGGCTCAGTCGGACGACGATAGAGCAGGGCGCGGAGCGGCATCGACGAAAACCTCGGAAAGAGCTTGGCGGATAGTGCCACAGCATTCTGGCGCGTCAGCGCCCCTCCGAAAATAAAGCCAGCCACGCTAGATCTGGTGGTCCTGCCATCAATCTATCCGTGCATGTTGGGATTTGTAGATATGAATCAATACTCATTTCAATATTGCAGTCCCGGCGCAAGGCGGCCCCTGAACGGGCAGCCGCAAATCGCTCACGAACTGCAGCGAAATCAAGACCTTGCATGAATCGGGGAAAAGCAGGCGAAAATGGAGATATTGGGCTGGAAAGTCCGCGGTCAGGCCGACTTTGAGGCAGCAGATTTGCGTTTCGGCGACTCGATCGAGAGCACGAAATCGGAAATGCGCGGCGCGATCTCGGCCCTGAACCGGGACCCGTTAAACACGCCGTAATGGCCGACGTCCGGTTGCAGGTAATGCGCCTTCTTCTCCGGCGGGATATGCGTGCACAACCGATGCGCGGCTTCGGTCTGGCCCACGCCTGAAATGTCGTCGTTCTCCCCTTCAATGGTGAGCAAAGCGCATTTCCGGATCGTAGAGGGGTCGACCTTGATCCCCCGATGCGTCATCTCCCCCCGCGGCAAGGCATGACGCACGAACACCGTATCGACGGTCTGCAGATAGAATTCGGCGGTGAGGTCCATCACCGCGAGATATTCGTCGTAGAATTCGCGATGCTTTTGCGCGGAGTCGCCGTCGCCCTTCACCAGATTGAAGAACAGTTCCTTGTGGGCGTCGAGATGGCGATCGAGATTCATGCTGACGAAGCCGTGCAATTGCAGAAATCCCGGATAGACATCGCGCATCATGCCCGGATGCGGAAACGGCACCTTGGTGATGACATTGTGCCGGAACCAGTCGGTGCCGCGTTCTTCCGCCATCTTGTTGACCGACGTCGGATTGATGCGGGTATCGATCGGCCCGCCCATCAGGACCATGGAATGCGGAACATAGGGATCGTTCTCGGATTCCATGCGCGCGATCGCGGCAAGCACCGGCACCGAGGGCTGGCAGACGCCGATAACATGGCAGTCGCCGCCAAGCCGGTGCAGCATCGAGACGATGTAGTCGATATAATCGTCGAGATCGAAGCGTCCCTCCGACACCGGCACCAGGCGCGCATCGATCCATTCCGTGATGTAGACGTCATGGTTGGGCAGAAACGCCTCGACCGTGCCGCGCAGCAGCGTCGCGTAATGTCCCGACATCGGCGCCACCAGCAGGAGCTTGGGCTGCGGACGACGCGGCGGGTGCTCGAAGGCGCGCTCGAAATGCAGCAGATTGCAGAACGGGCGTTCCCAGACCGTCTTGATATGGACCGGCACATGCTCGCCGCCGACAATCGTATCCTCGATCTGCCAGTCCGGCTTGCCATAGCGGCGGGTGGACCGTTCAAAAACCTCGGCCGCGGCCGCAATACTTTTGCCGAAGGTCGTGTTGCGCAGCGGATTGAACGGACTCTTCAACGACAGGCGGGTGAGGTCGGCCATCGCCCGCGAGGGGTTAAGCGCGGCCTGGCCCATCTCGTAGAGCCAATAAAGCCCGGTCGAATAGGCCGGTATCGTGTCGGTGGGGAGCCTGGGCGCCCCTCCAAATTCCCCAATCGGCATTGACACACACCCCGGGCGGGCGCTCCGCTCTGTTGCAGCGCAGCATAGTGTCTTTAAATTGTCGTGAGTCAATACAGGAGAAAGTGGTTCCACCCTTGGGTGCCGCGAGAGCCGGACTTATTCCCCGGTCTGCAGCAGGGATCCCTGCCGGCGGGCGCTGTCCAGCAGCTTCAGAAACGCCACGATCGCCGCCGCGAAATACACCGCATTCAGCGCCAGGGCCGTCACCATGAGGTCGCTGCGGAAGACCTGCTCGATCAGCAGGGTACGCATACCCTCGAACACATAGGTCGGCGGCAAGGCCCAGGCGACGTATTGCAGCCATTCCGGCAGCACCGACACCGGATAATAGACGCAGGTCAGCGGCAGCAGCAGGAACATGATGGTCCAGGCCAGGCTCTCGGCGCCGAGGCCGTTGCGCAGAACGAGGCCGGATACCAGGATGCCGACGGACCAGCTCGTCAAAATCAGATTCGCGAAAAACGCGGCCAGCGCCAGACCAAGCGCATAGAGGTTGAACCCGAAAAACAGGATCGCGAGGATCGACACCGGCACCATGCCGATCGCAAGCCGGATGAGACTCATGATCATCAGCGAGATGACGAACTCGCCCGGACGCAGCGGGCTCATCATCAGGTTGCCCATGTTGCGGGCCCACATCTCTTCCAGGAACGAGATCGAAAATCCGAGCTGCCCGCGAAAAAGAATATCCCAGAGCAGCACCGCGCCGATGAAGATGCCGCCGGCCTTGGCGAAGAAGCTGGCATTCTGGTCGATATAGAGCTGCAGAAAGCCCCACATCAGCATCTGCACCGCGGGCCAGTAGATCAGATCGAGAAGACGCGGCCACGAAGACCGCAGCAGATACCAATAACGCAGCACCATCGCGGCGATGCGGCGCGGCGAGAAAGCAATCGGCTGTTGAACATCGATACTCATTGCGCGGCCTCCTGCCGCTCGTCGGCGTCGCGCCGTCCGCGCGCAATATCCAGAAACACATCCTCCAGCGTCTGCCGGCCGTAACGCGCAAGCAACCGCTCCGGCGCGTCGTCGTCGACGATCACGCCGCGCTTCATCATGATGACGCGGTCGCAGAGCCGTTCGACTTCCATCATGTTATGAGAGGCGAGCAGGATGGAGGCGCCGCGTTCCTTGCGGTAATTCTCAAGATGCGTGCGCACCCAATCGGCGGTGTCTGGATCGAGCGATGCCGTCGGCTCGTCGAGCAGCAGAACCTCCGGCCGGTTGAGCAAGGACTTGGCGAGCGAGACCCGCGTCTTCTGTCCAGCCGACAATTTTCCGGTCGGCCGGTCGATCAGATCGGTCAGATCGAGCTGCGCTGCCAGCTCGCGAATGCGCCCCTGAAGATCGGGCACGCCATAAAGCTCGCCGAAGACTTTCAGATTTTGCCCCACCGTCAACCGCATCGGCATATCGACATAGGGGCTTTCGAAATTCATCCGGTGCAGCACGCGATGACGATCCCGCGACATGTCCGTGCCAAGCACGGCAACACTCCCGGACGTGGGCATGACCAGCCCCATGATCATGGCAATGGTGGTGGTCTTGCCGGCACCGTTGCCGCCCAGCAACGCCGTGACCGACCCTGTCGGCAACAGAAAGCTGATCCCGTTCACGGCCGTGCCGGTTTTATAGATCTTGGTCAGCTTTTCTGCAGCAATCGCGGGCTCGGTCTCGGCCATACCGTCGGTTCCATGTTTCGGGGCCTCATTTGACGGCTGGACCGGCACAGCGCAAGCCCTTTGCAGGAGCTGCGAATCCCGACGCCTGGCCCGCCATGCGTCACTGCACGCAATTCAAGTTTCGGCAGCAAACAGGTAAGCAAGAGCATGTCCTCCGTCGATCTCGATCGTCTGCATCTGCCGCGCCGCAATGTGCGCCTCGATACGCTACTTCGGCTGCGCTGGCTCTCGGTGATCGGCCAGACCGTCGCCGTGCTCGTGGTCTATCTGGGTCTGGAATTCGACCTGCCGATCTGGGGCTGCCTGTCGATCATCGCGCTGTCGGCCTGGCTCAACATCGCGTTGCGGGTGCGCTTCACGGGCGCCCGGCGCCTGGAGCCGAGCCGTGCGGCGTGGCTGCTCGCCTTCGATATCGCCGAGCTCGGCGCGCTGATGTATCTCACCGGCGGCCTGGAAAACCCGTTCTCGTTTTTCTTCCTCGGCCCGGTGCTGCTATCGGCGACGGCCTTGCCGGCGCGCATGACCATCCTCCTCGGCGCCTTCGCCATTCTGTGCGCGACGCTGCTGGTATTTTTCCATTTTCCGCTGCCGTGGTCGCCGGACTTGCCACGGCCGGTTCTGCCCGACACCTATCTGCTCGCCATCTGGCTCTCGATTCTGCTCGCCATCTTCTTCATCGGCATCTACGCGTGGCAGATCACCGAGGAATCCCGGCAGCTCGTGAACGCGATGGCGGCCACCGAACTCGTGCTGGCGCGCGAGCAGCATCTGACACAGCTCGACGGGCTCGCCGCGGCGGCGGCACACGCACTCGGCACCCCGCTCTCGACCATTTCCGTCATCGCCAAGGAGCTTGAACGCGAGATGGATCCCAAATCGGCGCATGCCGAGGACATCCGTCTGCTGCGCGAGCAGGCCCAGCGCTGTCGCGACATTCTCGGAAAGCTGAGCGAACTGCCGGCCGAGAGCGAGCATTATGACCGCCTGCCGTTGTCGGGGCTGCTGGAAGAGGTTGCCGCCCCGCACCGGGATTTTGGCATCGAGATCGACGTCAGTTTGCCAACGACAGGAACCGAGCAGCCTTATGGAACCCGCAACCCGGCGGTGCTCTACGGGCTCGGCAACCTCCTGGAGAATGCCGTCGACTTCGCGCGCGAACGGGTGGAAATCGCGGCGCATTGGGACGCCCAGAACATCGCCGTGGTGATCAGCGATGACGGTCCCGGCTTTGCGCCGGAAGTGATCAGCCGCATCGGGGAGCCCTATGTGCGCAGCCGCCGGCGGCGCCGCATGTATGCCAGCGACGATACCGGTCTCGGGCTCGGTTTTTTCATCGCCAAGACCCTGCTGGAACGCACCGGCGCGCGGTTAACCTTTGTGAACCGCACATTTCCGGCGCAGGGGGCGATTGTGACCATCCGGTGGCCGCGCGACATATTCGAGCAGGTTCCCCAGACCGGAGAACTTGAGAACAACGCGATAACCCCCTAATTATGAGACCAAGCTCGCAGCAACCGGGGTAGCACCAGCATGGAAATGACTCCCGTAATTCCAAGTGAACGCTCGCTGCTGATCGTGGACGACGACAAGTCCTTCCTGCAGCGGCTGGCGCGCGCAATGGAAGGCCGCGGGTTCAATGTCAGCATCGCCGAATCGGTGTCCGCCGGGCTCAGCCAGGTGGAACGGGAAGCGCCGGCATTCGCCGTCGTCGATATGCGGCTGGGCGATGGCAATGGCTTGGATGTGATTTCGGCCTTGAAGCGCCGGCGGCCGGATGCGCGCGGCATCATCCTGACCGGCTATGGCAATATCGCCACCGCCGTCAACGCGGTGAAACTCGGCGCCGTCGACTATCTCGCCAAACCGGCCGATGCGGATGACGTGGTTGCGGCGCTGCTCGCCGTCGAAGGCAAGAAGCCCGAACCGCCGGAGCATCCGATGTCGGCGGATCGCGTGCGCTGGGAACACATCCAGCGCATCTACGAATTGTGCGGCCGCAATGTTTCGGAAACGGCGCGGCAGCTCAACATGCATCGCCGCACCTTGCAGCGCATTCTGGCGAAGCGCGCGCCGCGCTGATCAGAATTCCTGCCCATAGGGCCCGGCTGGATCGATCAGCGATTGCAGCCGCAGCGCCGCGCATTGCGCCACCCGCAGCATCATCGTCTTGCGCGTCGGCGCCGGCAGCTTGTGCTGCGGCGCCTCGCACACGATCTGGCCGCCGAACGCATCCGCCACGATAAGGCCGGTGTCCTGCGGGAAAATCTCGCACGGCACGTCGAGCGTGGTCGCGAAGAACAGCCGGTCGCAATGCGCGCGATAATCCATCCATTTGTGGTCGGCCCGAAAATCGGCAACCGAGGACTTGATCTCGACGATCCAGATTTCGCCCGCCGCATCCAGCGCAACCAGGTCCGCCCGGCGCCCCGACGGCAACGGCAATTCGCTGACACAGCAAAAGCCGTGCGACAGCAGCAGCCGCATGGTGCCGCGCGCCACCGCCAGCGCCGTCTCCGATTGCCGCCCGTCAACCGGTACTTCGGCGATGCGCGCGATCAGATTGCTCATTCGGCGGCCTGCCTGCCGGTCTTTCGTGAGGGATGATCCGGAAAGGCGGTCTCCAGCGCTTTTCGCTCCGGCGCGATAATGCCGCGCTCGGTGATCAGGCCGGTGACCAGACGCGCAGGCGTCACGTCGAAACCGTAATTCGCGACCCGCGCGCCCTCCGGTACGATGGTGACGGTCTCTATCCGCCCGTCCCCGGTGCGACCGGTCATTGTGGAGACTTCATCGCCGGCCCGCTCTTCGATCGGGATTTCGGCCACGCCGTCGACCACATTGAAATCGATGGTCGGCGACGGCAGCGCCACATAGAACGGCACGCCATTGTCCTTCGCCGCCAGCGCCTTCAGATAGGTGCCGATCTTGTTGCAAACATCGCCCTGCGCGGTGACGCGGTCGGTCCCCACGATGGCGATATCCACCAGTCCGTGCTGCATCAGATGATCGCCGGTATTGTCCGGGATCACGGTTTGCGCCACCCCGTGCTGGCCCAGCTCGAATGCGGTGAGCGACGCGCCCTGATTGCGCGGACGCGTTTCATCGACCCAGACGTGGACGGGGATGCCCTTGTCATGCGCCATATAGATCGGCGCGGTCGCGGTGCCCCAATCGCCGGTCGCCAGCCAGCCGGCATTGCAATGCGTCAGCACATTGACCTTCTCGCCGGGCTTCTTCTTCGCCGCGATCTCCTCAATCAGCGCCAGCCCATGCCGGCCGATGGCCTCGTTGATCGCGACATCCTCGTCGCAGATTTCCGCCGCCCGGCGATAGGCCGCCTCGATCCGCTCGCTGCGCGGCTGATTGCGCAAGGCCGCCATCATCTCGTCGAGCGCCCATTTCAGGTTGATCGCGGTCGGCCGCGTCGCCAGCAGCGCCGCATAGGCGCGCTCCAGATTCTCGTCCGACGCATCGGCATGCATGGCCAGCGCCATGCCATAGGCGGCGACGGCGCCGATCAGCGGCGCGCCGCGCGTCTGCATCGATTTGATGGCATGCGCCGCCTCCTCGCATGTGCTCAGACGCAATGTCGCGAGGCGGTGCGGCAGAAAGGTCTGGTCGATGATGCCGGCCGCGCGGCCGTCGCTCTCGAGCCAGACGCTGCGGGTGTGTTTTCCGTCGAGTTTCATATCCGACAAATAGCGGCCTTCGCCCCGCCCGCCAAGCGGGCCCTTCACGCCGCCCGACGCCTGCAGCAGGAACAAAACGATGACTTTTCCCTGCTCTGCGGCTAGGGAAAGGGAACCGGCATTTATGCTTCTTTGCGCGGATGGATCACTGACATGAGCGTCGACAACAATGCGGCTTACGACAATCGCGCTGCGGTCCCCGAACACCCGCAGATTTTCACCCGGTGGGCCAAGGACGCATCCGTTTTTCGCGAGATCGTCGCCAAGGACGGCCGCGCGGAATTCGACGTCAGCTATGGCTCCAGCCCGCGGCAATATATCGACCTGTTCAAGGCGAAGGACCGCGCCGCACCGCTCGCCATATTCATCCATGGCGGCTATTGGCGCGCGCTTGATCCGAAATTCCACAGTCACATCGCCAAGGGCCTGAATGAGCGCGGCGTCACGGTCGCCATCGTCGGCTACGATCTCTGCCCGCAAGTGAGCATTCTCGACATCGTCGCGCAGATGCGCGCCGCCGCACTGTTTCTCTGGCGCCGCTTCGGCCAGCGCATCATGGTCTATGGACACTCTGCCGGCGGCCATCTGGCGGCGGCGATGATCGCAACCGACTGGGCCAAGCTCGATCCGAAAGCGCCGGCCGACCTGGTACCGGCCGCCTATTCCATTTCGGGCCTGTTCGACCTGGCGCCGCTGATCCACACCGTCATGAATGCCGATTTCAAACTCGACGAAGCGTCGGCGCGCGCGGCCTCGCCCTTGTTCTGGCCAATACCGGAAGGCCGGGTACTGGATTCGATCGTCGGCGACGCCGAACTGCCCGAATTCCTGCGCCAGGCCAAGAGCATCGTGGATAGCTGGCCGAAGGACAAAGTGGAGATGCGCTATGAGGAAATTCCCGGCGCAAACCATTTCACGGTGCTGGAGCCATTGCTGGATGCCAAGAGCGCCATGGTCGATCGCCTGGTGGCACTGTCCCGGCGCGCGAACGGCGGTCTCTGATCAGAACCAGTAGCGCCAGGCATAGACCGCCGTCAGCAGGCAGCCGACGGAGACGACAACGACGCGCATGATTTCGCGGGGTGCGTGTCGCGCCATGTAGGCGCCCAGAAGCCCGCCGCCGAGCGCACCGCCCATCATGACGAGCGACGCCGGCCAGTGCACACTGCCGTTGAATGCGAACAAGGAGACGGCAACAACGCTGTTGAGACTGGCGACGAGATTCTTGGTGGCATTGGCGGCGCGATAATTGCCGCCCGCCGCGATCGAAAGAACGGCCACCAGCAGGACGCCGATCCCCGCCCCGAAATAGCCGCCATAGATCGAGACCGGCAGTAGCATGGGGACACTGGTCAACCGCATGCCGGGCTCGCGGCCATGCCGGGCCATGATGCGGTTGCGCAGCCAAGCGCCGATCCGATCGCCAAAGCCGAACAGCAGCGTGGCAAAGCCCAACAGAACGGGGACCAGAAACTGGAACACGCGGGCCGGCGTCAGCAGCAGAAGTATCGCACCGATGCCGGCGCCAATAACGGAGGCCAGAACCATGCCGATGAAGGAGCGGTCAAGCGGCGGCAACTGCGACCGGTCGGCCATGGCCGCCAGGAAGCTGCTCGGCACCAGCGCCGTCATGCCCGCTATCGTGGCCATGACCGGCGGCAATCCGGCGGCCAGCAACGCGGGAAATGTCACCAGCGCGGCGCCGCCAGCAAGCGACGAGATCGTACCTCCAGCGAGGCCTGCGAGCGCAAGCATCGCAGCAGTCGAAATATCCATCGTGGATGGCGAACCTGTGAGACGTGAGAGTGCCGTGATCGCGGGTCAGGTCAGAAGAACGCCTGGATGCCGGTCTGGGCGCGGCCGAGGATCAACGCATGGATGTCGTGCGTACCCTCGTAGGTATTCACCGTTTCCAGATTCGACATCACGCGCATGACATGGAATTCGTCGGCAATGCCGTTGCCGCCGTGCATATCACGCGCCATCCGCGCAATGTCGAGCGCCTTGCCGCAATTGTTGCGCTTGAGCAGCGAGATCGCCGGCGGCGCGCCGCGACCTTCGTCGATCAGACGGCCGAGCCGCAGCACGCTGTGCAGGCCGAGCGTGATCTCGGTCTGCATGTCGGCAAGCTTCTTCTGGATCAGTTGGTTGGCCGCGAGAGGGCGCCCGAACTGCTTGCGGTCCAGCGTGTATTGCCGTGCACGGTGCCTGCAGAATTCCGCCGCGCCCATCACGCCCCAGGCGATGCCGTAGCGTGCATTGTTGAGGCAGCCGAACGGACCCGCAAGACCCGAGACATTCGGCAGAAGATTTTCTTCCGGAACGATCGCGCCATCGAGCACGATCTCGCCGGTGATCGAGGCGCGCAACGACAGTTTGCCTTCGATCTTCGGCGTTTCGAATCCCTTGGTGCCGCGCTCAACGATAAAACCGCGGATCTTGCCGTCGAGCTTCGCCCACACCACCGCAATGTCGGCGATCGGCGAGTTGGAAATCCACATCTTGTTGCCGGTAAGCTTATAGCCGCCGCTGACCTTTTCGGCGCGCGTCGCCATCGAGCCGGGATCGGAGCCGTGATCGGGTTCGGTCAAACCAAAGCAGCCGATCATCTCGCCACTGGCGAGCTTGGGCAGATATTTCTTGCGCTGGGCTTCGCTGCCATAGGCGTAGATCGGATACATAACCAGCGAAGACTGCACCGACAGCGTCGAGCGGTAACCGGAATCCACCGCCTCGACCTCGCGCGCGATCAGGCCATAGGCGACATAACCGAGACCGGCACCGCCATATTCTTCCGGAATGGTCGGGCCAAGCAGTCCGAGGCTGCCCATCTCCTTCATCAGGCCGGGTTCGGTCGTCTCGTTGCGATAGGCCTCCAGCACCCGCGGAAACAGCTTCTCTTGGGCATAGGCACGTGCGGTGTCCCGCACCATGCGCTCCTCTTCGGTCAGTTCGCTCTCCAGATCGAGCGGGTCTTCCCAATTGAACGGAGCATCCTTGATGGAACCGGGACGCTTGTGGGCGATTTTCTCAGCGGGCTGGCTCATCATTTAACCCTCAATGTGAGGCGTACCTGCAAAAGCGGCACTGGATACCTTGCTGCAACACTACCCCGCCCAAGAGCGCTCGAAAAGCACGCCTGACGCGACCAGATAGGGGTTTCTACTAACATTCTGTTGGGAATCGAAAGGGTAAAATCGAACGTGACCCCTTCCCGGAAAGCATGGTTCTGGGCGTATCAGCAATGAGTAGCGGCTTTCCCGGCTTTCACCCACCGCATCGCGCAGCCGCCATTTGCGCCGGCATCATGGCCGCCCTCGTGGTTTTTACGGCGCCAGCCGAGGCCCGCGACCCGCATCGGCTGAAAGCAGAGAAAGCCAAAAAACAGAAAGCGCCGCCGCCACCGCCGGGCCCGCATCTGTTCATCGTCTCGCTCAAGAACCAGCGTGCGACGCTCTACGCCAACGGCAAGCCGGTCGCCCGCACACCCATATCATCGGGCACCGCCAGCCATCCGACGCCGACCGGGGTGTTCAGCGTCATTCAGAAGAACCGGCATCATCGCTCGAACCTCTACAGCAACGCGCCGATGCCCTTTATGCAACGCCTCACCTGGTCAGGCATCGCTTTGCATCAAGGCCATTTGCCGGGTTATGCGGCCTCGCATGGCTGCATTCGCCTGCCCGGCGACTTCGCCAGCTTTCTCTGGCGCACGACCCGGCTCGGCGCACGCGTGATCATCGCGCATAACGATGTCGTGCCGGCGGCGATCTCGCATCCGAAACTGTTTCAACCCAAGCCGCCGGTCGACGCCGGAAAGGTCGCGGCCAATCTGCGACGGTCGATCGGAACGGACATCGCCGCCAACATTCTGGTCGCCAGCACGACCGCCTCGGTTTCGAGTGAAAGGGCAGAACCGGAAGCTGATCTCGACAGCCCGCTCACCGAGATGTCCAGCGCCGCCCAGCATGACGTTCCCGACGCAATTCTGGTCAGCTTCTTCGACACGCTGGAGGCGAAGGCGAAAAAGCCTGTCCCCACGGGGCCAATCTCGATCTTCATCAGCCGCAAGGATAAACGACTCTATGCGCGGCGGGGCTTTCAGGCGCTGTTCAGCATGCCCGTTCACATCCGCAACGAAACTGCGACGCTTGGCACGCATGTCTTCACGGCGTTGGAGAAGGACGACGGCACGCCT
Organism: Pseudomonadota bacterium; assembly: GCA_023390695.1. The sequence continues at coordinate 15,560 of JAEWCJ010000321.1, forward strand.
GGCCTGCGCTGGATCGTGACCAGCATGTCCGACTCTGGCCGAAAGACCGAGCGCATCGTCGCGGAGCCTGAATACAGGACCGTCTATCGCTATGATTATTACGGCCGCCGCATTCCGGTGCGCACCCTTTCGCGCGCGCCTTCAAAGACCCTCGAAGCAGCTGTGCCGGCGCCGGCTGCATCC
>JAEWCJ010000397.1 GCA_023390695.1 Pseudomonadota bacterium
AGTCTGAACTCTTGGGAATGTTGCCGCTGTAAATGACGGCCTGCAGCAGAGACCTCGATAAGACACGGCCCCGGGGTGAGGTCAGCCGTCATTTCGTTCACAATTGTAGTTGTTACAGTTGAATGGAGTTTCGCGAATGACGATGCGGCAAGCATTCCCCTGTCGCGCACCTTCACGAAATTCCTCTCGCCCGCCAAGATCCAGCGTCTGAAATAGATTGAGCTTTCGCCGTTTGCTTACGAATTTCCGGTGGTTCCGCGACAATTTGTCGGGAGTTTCCGAACTGCCACCTACCTGTTGATTGATACAGGTCAAACCAGCCCCTTGCCGACATGCCATCAGGAAACGGTATATGGTTGGGCGGCGTTTTGGTACCGTCCAACGACCGTCCGATCCAGATGGAGGCTCCAATGGCACGCATGAAGGCAGCTATTTTTGTTGAACCGGGTCGTATTGTTCTTGACGAGAAGCCAATCCCCGACATCGGCCCGCTTGATGCGCTCATCCGGATCACGACCACCACAATCTGCGGAACAGATATCCATATTCTGAAGGGCGAATACCCTGTCGCCAGCGGGCTGACCGTCGGTCACGAACCGGTCGGCGTCATCGAGAAGCTGGGCTCTTCTGTGACCGGCTTTCGCGAAGGCCAGCGCGTTATCGCCGGCGCCATTACGCCGAGCGGTACCAGCAACGCTTGCCTGTGCGGTTTCTGCTCCCAGGACGGCGCCGGCACCCCCCATGGCTGGAAGCCTATGGGGGGCTGGAAGCTCGGCAACACCATAGATGGCTGTCAGGCAGAATATGTCTGTGTTCCTGACGCCATGGCAAATCTCGCACCCGTGCCCGACGATCTCACCGACGAACAGGTCTTGATGTGTCCGGACATCATGTCCACTGGCTTTAGCGGCGCCGAACGCGGCGGCGTCAGGATCGGAGATATTGTGGCGGTGTTCGCCCAGGGGCCGATCGGCCTCTGCGCCACCGCGGGTGCGAAGCTCATGGGCGCCTCAACGATCATCGCCGTCGACCGGCTGCCGGAACGGCTCAAAATGGCGCAGCTTCTCGGCGCCGATCACGTCATCGATTTCAGCCGGAACGATCCGACCGAGGAAATCCTGCGATTGACGGAGGGCCGCGGCGTCGACGTGGCGATCGAAGCGCTTGGAAGCCAGGGCACTTTCGAAGCGTGCCTGCGTGTCCTGAGGCCCGGCGGAACGCTTTCCAGCCTCGGCGTCTATTCGTCGGATCTGAAACTTCCGCTCGGCGCCTTTGCGGCTGGGCTCGGCGACCATACGATCGTGACTTCCCTATGCCCCGGCGGCAAGGAACGCATGCGGCGGCTAATGGGAGTGATCAAGTCCGGCCGCGTGGACTTGGGAGCCATGGTCACACACCGTTTCAAGCTTGATAATATAGAAGCGGCCTACGACCTTTTCTCCAACCAGCGTGACGGCGTGTTCAAAGTCGCCATAACGCCGTGACTCAAGAATGCGCGTCGATCAATATCAAATGATGAATGAGATTCTGCAATCTGCAAAAAATGAACGCGAAAACAAGTTTCTGCAGCAACCGCATGCAGAAACATCCGACAATGTCCTCACGGCGCTCGACACTGACCCGTCGGGCCTTGATTCCAAGGAGGCATGGTCGCGCCTGCAACGACACGGCCCTAACGAACTTCCCCCTCCGGCCGCGCGGCATCCCGTTCTGCGCTTCTTGTCGCACTTCAACAACACACTGATTTACTTCCTGCTCGCTGGTGCCGCAGCGGCTTGGAGCCTGGGGCACGTCGTCGATGCGGCTGTGATCGTGGTCGTGGTCATGGTCAACGCGATTGTCGGCTTCATCCAGGAAGGTAAGGCCGAGAACGCACTCGCGGCCATCCGCAGCATGATCTCGCCCCGGGCGAATGTGCTGCGGCACGGCCATCGTGAAAGCGTCCCGGTCGCGCAACTGGTACCGGGCGATATCGTGCTGCTGGAACCGGGCGACCGTGTTCCCGCCGACCTGCGTCTGATCCGTGCGCGCGGACTGCTCATTGACGAAGCTATTCTGACCGGTGAATCGGTCGCCTCCGAGAAGGACGAAAAGCCGGTCTCTGCCGATTCTGCGCTCGGCGATCGCGCATCCATGGCCTATTCCGGCAGCATGGTCGCCGCCGGCCAGGGTGCCGGCGCGGTGGTTGCAACCGGTGCGGCTACTGAAATCGGCAAGATCAGCACCCTGCTCGGCAGCGTGCAGGAACTGACCACGCCACTGCTGCGGCAAATCAACCGCTTCGGCCACCGTTTTACATGGATCGCGATCGGATCAGCCGTTCTGTTGTTTACGTTCGCTGTTACCTTGCGCGACTTCACATGGCCGGATGCAATGATCGCTGTCGTTGCGCTCGCGGTTGGCGTGGTGCCAGAAGGGCTGCCGGCCGTCATCACTATCACCCTCGCGATCGGTGTGCAGCGGATGGCTGCCCGCAAGGCCGTGATCCGCCGTTTGCCGGCGGTGGAAACTCTGGGTGCAACCTCGGTCATCTGTTCCGATAAGACCGGCACCCTGACCCGCAACGAAATGACGGCGCGCCGTGTCGTGGTTACCGGCGACGAAGTCCTGGTCGGCGGGTCCGGCTATTCGCCGGAGGGCCAGCGATTGTTTGTCGATGAAGGCGCCAGCGCGCCGGCGGGGCATGGCGCCGCCTGAAAACATCCGCGCCGAGTGGGCTCGCCTCGACGAAATCCCGTTCGATGCCCAGCACCGCTTTATGGCGACGCTGAACCGCGTGCCCTACGACCGGACGGTCATTCTTGTGAAGGGTGCCCCTGAACGACTGCTCGAAATGAGCACCGCGCAGACCGGTAAACAGGGGGACGAACCTCTCAATCCCGCCTGGTGGGTCGAGCGCATTGCCTCAGCCGCAGCCGCCGGCGAGCGAATCCTCGGCTTCGCCATGAAACTGGCACCTGCAGGCAGCCAGCGCCTTGCCTTTGCGGACGCCGAGCAGGGACTGACCTTTCTAGGTATCGTTGGCTTCATTGACCCTCCGCGGGAGGAAGCTGTCGCGGCAATCGCCGAATGCCAGTCTGCCGGCATCGGTGTTAAGATGATCACTGGTGATCATGCCGTCACGGCAGCTGCGATTGCGCGCCAGCTTGGGCTCGGCGAGACACCGTTCGTGCTCACAGGGCGCGACCTCGACGATATTCCGGACGATGCCTTTAACGATGCCGTGCGGGAGACTGTTGTGTTTGCGCGCACCAGCCCCGAGCACAAGCTGCGCATCGTGCGTGCGCTGCAGGCCGAGGGCGCAGTCGTGGCCATGACCGGCGACGGCGTCAACGATGCCCCCTCCCTGAAACAAGCCGATGTCGGCATCGCCATGGGGCAGAAAGGCACGGAGGCGGCGAAGGAAGCTTCGCAGATGGTGCTGCTCGACGATAATTTCGCCTCGATCGTGGCTGCCGTCCACGAGGGCCGTACCGTCTATGACAACATCCGCAAAGTAGTGGCTTGGACAATCCCGACCAATGGCGGTGAGGTGCTGACCGTCATCGCCGCCATCCTGTTCAATTTCACGATGCCGATGACTCCGGCGCAGATTCTCTGGATCAACATGATCCTCACCGTTACGCTTGGCCTCGTTCTGGCATTTGAACCATCCGAGCCGAACGTAATGCGTCGTCCACCACGAGCGGCGAATGCCGGCCTATTGTCTCCATTCCTGGTGTGGCGGATCCTGTTCGTCTCACTGATTTTTCTGATCTGCGCGCTTTCAATCTTCTTCTATGCGCTGAACCGCGGGCTGGATGTGGACACCGCACGAACGATGGTGGTGAATACCATCGTGGTGCTGGAAATATTCTACCTTTTTAATGTACGTTATCTGCATATGACCTCTTTCAGCTGGCGCGGCGCGTTGGGGACGCCGCCCGTCCTGATCGCGATCGCCGTTGTCATACTGGCGCAATTTGCCTTTACCTATCTGCCGATCATGCAACGTCTTTTCGCAACAAAACCGGTAAGCCCCATGGACGGCATGCTGATTATCGCTGTGGGAATTGTGAGCATGATCATCCTCGAGGGCGAGAAGCATCTGATGCGTCGCCTTGGCATACTGACCCAATGAACCACGGCCATCGCACCGATAAGGAAGCAAGCGAGATGAACGCAGCAAGTTGGATGAACGGCCCGCCCCGGAAAATTCTGTTAGCCACGGACCTTGGTCCTCGCTCGGACCGCGCACTCGATCGAGCCGTATCTCTCGCTAAACAATGGCAGGCCGATTTGATCGTCCTGCACGTGCTGGAGAATCCCACACCGGATTTTTCGGATTCAGCCACCCCGCCGCCCTCCTGGAAACGGTCGACCGACCCGATCAGCATCGTGAGCAGACAGTTGTCGGCCGATCTGAGCGGCATCGCGGAGAAGGCCAGAATTCTGATTGAAGACGGCGATCCCGCCGAGATCATCGTTCGTGTGGCCGACACTGAAAGCTGCGACCTTATCGTGACGGGCGTCGCTCGAGACGAACTGCTGGGCCGCTTCTTTTTGGGGAGCACGGTGGACCAATTGCTTCGCCGTTCGCAGGTGCCGCTTCTTGTCGTCAAGGAGCGGGCACGGAATCCGTATCATCACATCGTGGTTGCTACCGATTTCTCCGAATCATCACGACACGCATTCGAAGCCGCGGCGCATATTTTCCCGCAAAAGCAGCTCACGCTTTTTCATGCCTATGATCCGCCTATGGCCAGCCGAATGACGGATCCGGACACCTATCGCCGACAATACCGCACAGTTGTAGCGCAAAACTGCGAAGCGTTCCTGCAGAAGATACAGAAGCCGGGCCAAGGCTGGCACTCACCGCGAGTTCTACTCGAATACGGTACGCCAAGTCTGTTGCTGCGCGACTATGTGCACGCACAGGAGGTCGACTTGCTGGTCTTGGGCACACAAGGTCGCGGCGCCGTCCTCGAGATCGTCATAGGCAGCGTTGCGAAGGAAATCATGGAGAGACTCCCCTGCGATGTCTTGGTGGTTCGTGAACCGCGCCTGGCGGCGTGAGCCGCCCCTGGCACAAGGCACAGGATTTGGAGCCGGTTCACACCGATTTATTGATCTCGCGCAAATCAATTTTTTTCAGGCGTTTTAAGAAGTGATCAAGGTGGTGTTCATGACCGCACAAGATTCAACTACAATTAAAGACATCAACACGGCTGCTCCATTGCAGCCCGCGGGACCATCCTGGCTGCGTTCCCACTGGGGTCTCTTGCTGGCTCTCGTCGCATTGATCATCGTTGCGCTGCTGCCAACGCCGGAGGGACTATCGCTCGCCGGACAACGCATGCTGGCCATCCTTGCCTTCGCGGTCATCGTATGGATGACCGAAGCGCTCGACTATGCCGTCTCGGCCGTGGTGATCGCCGCCCTGATGGCGTTCCTGCTGGGGTTGGCACCCGATATGGCCAATCCGAAGGTCATACTCGGGACCAGTCGAGCGCTCGGCATCGCTTTTAGCGGCTTTGCCAACACAGCACTCGCCCTCGTCGCCGCGGCGCTTTTCCTGGCTGCCGCCATGACCGCTACCGGCCTCGACAAGCGTATCGCGCTCGTCATCCTTTCCCGGGTCGGCACAGAGACCCGTCAAGTGGTGATAGGCGCAATCCTTGTGGGTTTTGTCATGGCTTTCCTGGTGCCATCCACCACGGCACGCGTTGCCTGCCTTGTTCCCATTATGCTTGGCATCATCGCAGCATTCGGCGTCAACAAGAAAGGCGCTTTCGCCGGTATGCTGATGATCACGACGGTGCAGACGGCCAGCATCTGGAATGTCGGCATCAAGACCGCAGCAGCACAGAATATGGTTGCGGTCAGCTTCATCGAAAGAACGTTGCAGTATACGATTACGTGGCTCGAATGGTTCGTCGCCGCGGCGCCTTTCGCCATTCTCATGACCGTCACGCTCTATTTCGTCATGACCCGCATGATGCCTCCCGAAATCGATCAGGTTCCGGGCGGACGCGAGTCGATTCGCAAATCGCTCGCCGAGCTTGGGCCGATGAAGGCATCGGAAAAGAAGCTGCTGGCCATTTCGCTCACCCTGCTGGCCTTCTGGGCAACCGAAGGTGTGCTGCATCGCTTTGATACCTCCACGACGACGGTCGCCGCCGTGGCACTGATGTTCCTGCCGGGCATCGGCATCATGACCTGGAAAGACGCACAGCCGAGAATCCCGTGGGGCACGATCGTGTTGTTCGGCATCGGCATCAGCCTTGGGACTGCGCTTCTGCAGACCAGAGCCGCGACCTGGCTTGCTGACCTTGCAGTTGCCCAATTCGGCCTCATCAGTGCGACCTCACTTTTCATTCTTGGCGTGCTGAGCCTGTTCCTCATTATCATCCATCTGGGTTTTGCCAGCGCGACAGCCCTCGCCTCGGCGATGATTCCGATCATCATTGCCGTCCTGCAGGGCGTGGCAACACCCGGTATCAACATTGTCGGCATGACCATGCTGCTGCAATTCGTCGTGAGCTTCGGCTTCATCCTGGTGGTGAATGCACCGCAGAATATGGTGGCTTACGGAACCGACACCTTTGAGGCGAAGGACTTCGTACGCACCGGCCTGGTGTTGACCGTCATAGCCTTCGCTCTGGTCATGCTTCTCGGGGCGACCTACTGGCGCTGGCTCGGCTACGTCTGAATAGGAAGCACAGTATCCGCTGCCGCACCGCCACATTCCAAGCGCGATGCGGCTTCCGGACGACCTGAATCAAGTTGATAGAATTGTTTCTAGTGAATCTGCGACATTGGTATTCTTCTTCGCCCCGAATGCATCAAACCGGAGGCGCAATCGACCTCACCTCATGAATGCCCTGAAATGGCGTAATGCGAAGAAGAACAGAACTGATCCAATTGCGGCTAGAGCTAATAATTGCGGCCAGACCACGGCCAACCCTGCCCCACGAAACAGGACCGACTGCGCCAGAATAACGAAATGCGTATTCGGGGCCGCCAGCATCAAGACCTGAATGACTTCCGGCATGCTTTCTCGCGGTGTCATCGCGCCAGAGAGCACCTGCAACGGAACGAGAACCAGCATGATCAGCAGGCCGAATTGCGGCATGGAGCCCGCCATCGTCGCGAGGAAGATGCCCATGGATGTCGTTGCGAAAAGATGCAGCACCGCGCCGGCCATAAAGAGCAGCAGCGAGCCCTGTATCGGAACCGCGAGCATCCCTTGCACCACGCCAATTAAGGCGACGGCCGACGCCAGCAGGACCACAAGCCCCATCGACCACACCTTGCTGATCATGATCTCGACGGGAGTCACGGGCATGACGAGTAGATGCTCGACCGTGCCGTGCTCGCGCTCCCGGATCAGGGCCGCTCCTGTCAGGACGATTGAGAGCATCGTGATATTGTCGATGACCTCCATGATTGCACCGAACCAGCTTTTGTTCAGCTCCGGGTTGAACCGGGCCCGCAAGACAAGATCCACCGGTACATCGGGCGCGGCCCGGTGACGCTTGATAAATTCGCTGACTTCGCTCGACACGATGGATTGAATATAGCCGCCCCCGGTGAAAGCCTGCGACATACGCGTCGCATCGATGTTGAGCTGGATCGCCGGCGAGCGGCCCGCCAGCAGATCGCGCTGGAAGTTCGGTGGAATGTCGAGGGCGAAGGTGTCAGTGCCGGAATCCATGCGGCTGTCCATTTCCGGCGGCGCAATCAATTGCGGCATCAGGAAATAGGGCGGATAGAAAGCTGTGATGATGCGGGAGGACGCTGGCGACCGGTCTTCGTCCACGATCGCGATTGCGGCACGGTTGAGCGTCTCCGGCATTGCGGTGGCGGCCGTGTAGATGGCCAATGTGAAAGCATAGACGATCAACCCGAGCAGCACCGGATCGCGCCGAAGCCCGCGCAGCTCCTTTACCCCGAGATGACCGATATTGGCGATCCGCATGTTCAACGCGCCTGCTTCCTGAGGAGAAGAACGCCGAGGCCCAGAAGAATGGGCACAGCGACGAGGAGCGGCAGGAACGATCCCGCAAGATCACCGAACTCGAGACCCTTGGAGAAAGTGCCGCGGGAAACCGTCATGAAATAGGTGGTGGGATAAATCCGGCCGATGACAGCGCCGGCCCCCTCCAGAGACGACACCGGGTCCATCATGCCCGAATACTGCACCGCCGGGATGATCGTGATCAGCGTCGTCCCAAAAATGGCGGCGATCTGGCTTTTCATGAAAGACGAGATCACCAGTCCCATGCCGGTCGCAAAAATGACGTAGAGCAGCGCCGCGGCGGTAAAGGCCATGAAGCTGCCGGTGAACGGCACACGGAAGGCAAATATGGCAAAGGCCGACAGCAACAGGAAGTTCAGCATGCCCAGCACGACATAGGGAATCTGCTTGCCGACGAGGAATTCCAGCCGGGTTACGGGCGTCACATAGAAATTGATGATCGAACCCAGCTCCTTCTCGCGCACCACGCTGAGAACTGTGAGCATGGCTGGAATCATCAGCAGCAGGAGCGGGATGACCGCCGGCACCATCGCGACAAGACTTTCGATGCCAGGATTGTAGCGGTAGCGGATCTCGATCCGGAAATCACCGACGGTCGCGGCTTGGCCGTAGAGTTCACGCGCCTTCTGGGTCAGCCAGTTCGCGTGCATTCCCTGTACGTAGCCCCGCGCAGTCTCCGCGCGCATCGGCATGGCGCCGTCGATCCAGGCACCAATCTCGACATTGCGGCCACGCGCCACATCGCGCCCGAAACCGGGAGGAATCTCGATGGCGAGACTGAGTTCGCCGTCTCGCATGCGGCGATCTAGATCGGCATAATCGAGAATGGGCGCCTTTTCGATGAAATAGCGCGATCCCGAAAGCTGAAGCGCATAGTCGCGGCTGATTGTCGTGTCGTCGCGATCAAGCACCGCGAAGGACAGGTTTTCCACATCCATGTTGATGCCGTAGCCCAGGACGAACATCAGAATGAGACTGCCGATGGTGGCAAGCGTGCCGCGGATCGGATCGCGGCGCAGTTCGATTGCTTCGCGCCGCGTATAGGCCAGCATCCGGCGGGGATCGAAACGGCGTCGCGGTGAATGCGCCGGGCCAACTTTCCGCTCGTCGTCAACAGCATCCGGAGGGGTCGGCTCGGCGATCGGCGCGGCCTGTCTCTCCTCTCCAATGGCATCCTCCAGATAGGCCACGAATGCGTCATCGAGAGAGGCAGCGGAGCGCTTTTCAATGATCGCAGCCGGCGTATCGCTGACCAGCACCTTGCCGGCATGCATAAGGGAGATGCGGTCGCACAGCTCAGCCTCGTTCATGAAATGCGTTGAGACGAAGATCGTCACATTGTCCTGGCGGGACAGATCGGACAGCATCTGCCAGAAGCCGTCGCGCGCGACCGGATCGACGCCCGACGTGGGCTCGTCGAGGATCAAGATATCAGGCCCGTGGATCATCGCCACTGCGAGCGATAGCCGCTGCCGAATGCCCAGCGGCAGAGCGTCCGGCAGCACGTCCATGACGTCGTTGAGTTCGAATCGCTGCGCCATCTCTGCGATCCGCGCGGAGATGGCATCGGAGGACATGCCGAACAGCCGCGCGTGCAGATCGAGGTTCTGCCGTACCGTCAGTTCGGAATAGAGTGAAAAGGCCTGCGACATATAACCGACGCGGTGGCGCACCGCGATATCGCTCGAATCGACCTCGCGCCCGAACAGCCGCGCTCTCCCTGCGCTCGCCGCCAGCAGGCCGGTCAGCATTTTCATGGTCGTGGTCTTGCCGCAACCGTTCGAGCCGAGGAAACCGAAAATCTCGCCGCGGCTGATGCGAAAGCTGACATTATCGACTGCCGTGAAATCGCCGAACCGCATGGTCAGGTGTTCGGCCTCGATGGCAATTTCTTCGTCCGCCTCTGCAGATCGCGGTGGAATGACAACCTCATGGTGTTCGCGGCGCTTCTCCTCGGGGAGCAGCGCGATGAAGGCGGTGTCGAGTGTTGCCGCACCGGTCTGCGCGAGCAAATCCGTCGGCTTGCCGGCGGCCAGCACCCGGCCGGCATCCATGGCCACCAGCCAGTCGAAACGGGCCGCCTCCTCCATATAGGCGGTTGCAACGATAACGCTCATGCCGGGATGGTCGGCACGGATATCCCCGATCAGCTCCCAGAACTGCCGGCGCGACAGCGGATCAACGCCTGTCGTCGGTTCGTCCAAGATCAGAAGATCTGGATCGTGAATCAACGCGCAGCACAGACCGAGCTTCTGCTTCATGCCACCCGAGAGTTTGCCGGCCGGCCGGTCTGTAAACGGCTCCAACCCGGTGCGTCGCAGGAGCCTGGCAATACGGCGCTCCCGCTCGGATTTGTCATGTCCGAACAGACGGCCGAAGAAATCAACATTCTCGAACACCGACAGCGTCGGATAGAGGTTGCGGCCCAGCCCCTGCGGCATATAAGCGATGCGCGGACAGGTTTGTTGCCGATGCGTTGCATCGGCCATATCCCCGCCAAGCACTTCGACGCGTCCGTCCTGAACGGCACGAGCGCCGGCAATCAGCGACAACAGCGTGGACTTGCCGACACCGTCCGGTCCGATCAACCCGACGATCTGACCAGCCGGCAGTTCCAGAGTAACATTTTCAAGCGCACGGACATTCCGTATGACAGCCCCACGGCACGCATTCGCGCGACCGGCGGATCAAACAGCGGAGACATCTCTGCCGCTCGTGGACTGCTCATTGCACCAGCGTTCCGCTCAAATTGGGCGGCCACTCCGCCTTTTGATCGAACCTGACATAGGCGCGGCCCGGTAGGCCCGTCTTGACGTGCTGGATATACTTACGCAGCAGATAAGGAGAGATCTGTGCTTTGATCCGGAACATGAGCTTCTGGCGCTCATCTTCCGTTTCGACCGTCTTGGGCGTGAACTGGGCGACGTCGGCGACAAAGCTTACCCTGGCAGGAATGACATATTGTGGCGCCGCGTCGAGCACAATGCGTACCTCGCTGCCGATCGCCAGACGACCTGCCTGCGCGGTCGGCAGAAAAAACGTCATGTAGACATCACCAAGATCCACCAAGTTAAGTACGCGTCCGCCCGCCGACAAAACCTCTCCAGGTTGCGCGACACGATACTGAACGCGTCCGTCGCGCGGTGACCTGAGCGTCGAATCGTCGATGTCTGCAGTAATGCTCTCAATTGCTGCTCGCGCGGCATCAACGGCCGCCTCGGCATCGACGACCTGGGCTTTTGCCGTATTGATCGCTGCTTCGGAGGCCGCGCGTTGGGCTTTCGCCGCGGCGACGGCCGCGCGAGCGCCTTCGGCCGCCGCGCGATCATCGTCGAGGATCTGCTGCGATACGGCGGCAGTCTTGATCAGCTGTTCCGACCGCTCCAGCTTTCTCTGTGCAGAATCAAGCTGCGCCTCCCGCTGGGCGACAATCGCAATTGCGGCGGTTTGTTCAGCCTCTCTTTGAGTGACAAGACTCTTCGCGGTGTCAACGCTGATGGTGGCCCGCCGAAGCTGTGCCTCCGCCTGGCGGCGCTGTGCCTCCAGTTGCTCGGTGTCCATCCGCGCTAGCACTTGTCCGGCGCGAACGAAGTCCCCCTCATTGGCCGTGATATCCTTGATGCGCCCCGGAATTTTCGTCGAGACGTCAATCTCGACCGCTTCGATACGGCCGTTCCCGCTGGCAATCCCATCGGGCAGACGATCCGCTCCGTACTTCTCCCACGCAAAATAACCCGCGCCGATCAGCGCAAGCGCGGGAACGACCCACAGCCACGGCTTCCCAGATCCAGACAACATAACAAAGTCCCCTACCGCACAACCGCACGGTCATGAATCACAATATTGAGAATTGCAGAACACTCCAACGACGCCAGGCTAATACGAGTCTGGCTCGGTCCTGACACAGCATTGCGCCTGGACCAGCCTATCTGCCCAGCAGGGCCAACAATATTCTGTGGGAACAGATTGAGAAAGCTCAGCCCTCATCGAAGGAGCGTGCACAGGCGAGGCACATATTCACCGCGGCACTTTGCCACCTCTGTAGGGCCAGTCTGGCATGCAGCCCCTTTCAGACACTCGACGTACCCCCCGAACGTTGAACTAAAAAGCCTAGCATCTCATGCAGAGTACCACTTGACCTAGGTCAACGAGATATCGGTAGCGATCGGGATATGCGCATCGCTGCTTCGGCTTGAGGGAGTGGTTTTTACCACCGATGGCTCGCAACCACGCACCTAACCGCCGTTTAATACCCCGCGAAAGCGCAAGACGACCTCTTCAACGAACGCCCCAAAGCTAAGCGCAAGGGCCATGGCCATCCAAGCGATCAGCACAATAACGCCGACGGCGGATTCGTTAGATGGGCCATTCGCTGTCGAACCGGCCCGAGTCGCTCATTTCCGTCGCCATAAATAATTCTCTTCCCCGGAACTTTGATGCCGATCCCGGTTTGCCCCGGATGATTTGAACCAGGGAGGCAGAAAATGTTCCTTCGCATTGACCGGCTTCAAACAGAACTGCCTGCACCGAAAAAGGCCGATCCCAACGCCGCAGCCGCTCTTCAGGAGCTATTGGGAGGCAAGTATGGAGAAATGTCCACGCTTGGGAACTATCTGTTCCAAAGCTTCAACTTCCGGAGCAAATCCAAACTAAAGCCATTCTATAGCTTGGTCGCCAATATCACAGCGGAAGAAATCGGCCATGTCGAACTCGTGAGCAATGGTGTCGCCCTTCTGAATAACGGCCCGGACGCCTCCGTTGACCATGACGTAAGCCAAGCGCCATTCGAGCACATGAAGGACGTTCGTCTGGCGGCCTCATTTCTAGCAAACGGCGGCGGCGCCATGCCGATGAACAGCAATGGCGCCTCCTGGAACATGGATTTTGTGACCACAACAGGAAACGTCGTTTTCGACTTACTGCATAATTTCCATCTTGAATGCGGCGCCCGGCTCCACAAACTTCGTGTCTATGAGACGCTTTCCGAGCCGACCGGACGAGAAGTCTGCGGCTATTTGCTGGTACGTGGTGGCGTACACGCGCACGCCTACGCTCTGGCATTGAAGCAGTTAACCGGAGTCGAGATCGAGAAAATGCTCCCAACTCCGAATATAAATCTCGATAAAATCCCCGAAGCCGCCAAGTATCTCGATGAGGGGTCACATCGCCGTCTCTACCGCTTCAGCGTGGACGATTATCAAGAAGTGGCGGGAATTTGGGGACGCGGCGAGAAAGCGCTTCCGAACGACCCGCAAGCGCTTCCGAACGACCCGCCCGGAGAACTCGAAGTCGTGGACGGACCGCCGGAAGGCGGCCGCATTCCGGAACTTGAGGGCGTTCCAGCAGCCTTCACCCCCGATTATGCCCCTGAAGAGATGTTCGAAATCGCAACTAAGATATGGCAAAAAGGACGGTGAGGTCTGAAACGGAGATGGCGCTCGAGAAGAGAGCGCGAATAAAGAGGTATTGGGCGATAAGCCAATGCGGCCAGAATTCAGCACCAGGCCATATCATCTTCCTGAAGCAGAAAGCCGCCGCGGTCTCCGTGGCGGCTTTCTTTCATCCTTCGGCCCTCTGTAACTCCGGCCAGTTCCGGTTGTCAGGAGAAGCTCGCCTCCAATGCGGAATGTTCTGAGTATCGAAGCTCAGGGATTTCCGGCGTACGTTTGCAGACCCAATTAGAAACCGGCTCTGGTGGTTATCGCCGGTTCTTTACCAAGATAGGTTCGAACGCGGATGCGATATTCAGGAGATGCCGGTCCCGCATATGCCCCCCCATCAGCATGAATCCAACAGGCGCCTGATCCGGCTCGGTGCAAGGCAAGGAGATCGCACAGCGATCCAACATGTTGGCAACCGTGCAATTGCGCAGCATGAGCAGATTCAAACGGCCGTATTCCTCATCGGTCTGCAATTCATCCAGCGTCGGGGCCATCACGGGAACGGTCGGCATCGCGATGGCGTCAAAATCACGCGTGCGTTCGGCCATGCGCGTGATCAGAGATTGGCGCGCCTGTTGCACCTGACGATAATCCTCGTCGGTCTGCGCCTCGCCCTTCAGAATTCGGACGAGAACGCGCGGATCGTAGTCTGAGGCATTAGTCTCGATCCATTTGCGGTGATAAAGATATGACTCACGCGCGGTCAGGCCGCCTTTTGCATTGATTGACGGAATCTCAAGCAATTCAGGCGTCTCGACGGACACGACCGTCACGCCGGCGTCCGCGAGGCGCCCTATTGCACGATCGAAAGCCGCTCTGGTCACCTGATCCAGGTCATCGAAAACATAGGTCGATGGAATGCCGATTTTCAGCGCAGCCGGGTCACAAGGTGCAAGCGTATAAGCCTCTCCGCTGATCACGGCGTCCACTGCAGCACAACACGCAACTGAGTGGCCGATACTGCCGATGGAATCCAACGATGGAGAAAGCGGCAGAGTGCCGTCCATCGGCACGCGTGACGCCGTTGGCTTAAATCCAACGAGCCCGCAAAGCGCTGCCGGAATACGGCATGATCCGCCTGTGTCCGTGCCGAGAGCAATCGTCGCCATGCCATCGCTGACCGACACCGCGGCCCCGGACGACGAACCGCCTGGAATGCGACGGCCACCGCGGTCATACGGATTGAGCGGCGTGCCATAATGCGGATTGATACCCAGACCGGAATAGGCGAACTCGGTCATGTTGGTCCGCCCAACCGGAATGAAGCCGGCGGCTTTCAGCCGCGCAACGACGGTCGCATCGCGCTCCGCCGGCTGCTCATCCTTCAGCAGCACCGAACCGGACGTTGTGACGTCCCCCGTAATGTCGAACAGGTCCTTGATGCTGACCGTGACACCCGCATAGGGGGGCACCGGCTGCCCATTTTTCGCAGCGCGGTCGAATTCACCGGCCAGCACCTTCGCCTCACGTGCGTCCACCTTCAAGAACGCGCGCCGGCCCTCGCCTGCCGGGTCTTCGATCCTGTCGAGGTGAGCTGCGAGGGCGACCTCACGCGACGCACCTTGAGCGAAATCCGCAAGCACTTCGTCAATGGTTCTGTTCATGTGATATTTTAGTGGACATCATTAGTTATCCAATCCTTATAGGCTTAAAATGCATTTGACAAGTCAGATACAGTAGTGAAATATCACTGCGAGGTGAAACTATGCTGACACTTGAATTCCACGATACCGAAACGCGCCGCGAAAACGTGACGCTGAACCGCCTCATTATTGCTGGCTGGACCGGCCGCGATGCCGCCGCCGTGGCGCATCACATTGCCGAGCTGAAAGAACTAGGGGTGAAGCCCCCTTCGCGCACACCGATCTTTTATGCCGGCAGCATGTCGCGCGTGACCTGCGCGCCGCGGATCGAGGTGCTCGGGCCGCAGACCAGCGGCGAGGCTGAGTTTCTGCTGCTGCAGCATAATGGCACGCTCTGGGTCGGCATCGGCTCTGACCATACCGACCGCGATCTTGAAACCTATGGTGTCGCCGCCTCCAAGCAGATCTGCGATAAGCCGATCGGTGCGGAATTCTGGCGTTACGACGCCGTTGCCCCACACTGGGATCAATTGAAGCTGCGTGCCTACGCGACCATTTCCGGCAAGCGCGAGCTTTATCAGGACGGGACGCTGGCAAAGATGCTGCCGCCGGAGAAGCTTCTTTCTCTTTACGACAACACCGCAAAGCTGCCCGAAGGGACTCTGATGTTCTGCGGCACGCTGGCGGCGATCGGCGGTATTCGCCCGGCCGACCGGTTCGAATGCGAATTGGAAGATCCCGTACTCGGACGCCGGATCTCCTGCAATTATGACATCACGGCGTTGCCGATCCTGAGCTGAAGTCTGGCACGATGAAGCAGAAACGCGGGACCAAGCAGACATTTCAATCGCCGTGGACACCCGCGCCCCTGACCCTTGTGCCGCAGGAGGCTTCCCCGTCCCTGCGCGATGCAGCCTATGAAGCGATCAAGCACCGCATCATCACGTGTGTTTTCAAGCCAGGCGATTATCTGAACGAATCCTTCGTCTCGGCATCGATCGGCATCGGCCGCACGCCGGTTCACCAGGCCATCGACCGCCTGACCCAAGACGGACTTCTGGAGGTGATTCCGCGCAAGGGAATCATCGTCAAGCCGATCAGCCTCGAAGAGGTCGTACAGATCACCGAAGTGCGGCGTGTGAACGAGCCCCATTGTGTGAAGCTGGCCGCCGAGCACGCAGACAATGTCGATCTCTCTGTCATGGGCGACATTCTCAACCGGGCCGACGCCTGGACTGAGGTGCGCAACATCGAGCAGATGATGCTGCTCGACCGCGAATTCCACATGGCTCTGGCACGCGCCGCAAAGAATGCCGTGCTCGCACAAATCCTGCAGAACCTGCACGAGCGCTCCCTGCGCTTTTGGTTTATCTCGCTCACGGCCCATGACCACCACCGACAAGTGCAGCATGAACACCGCATGATCTTCGATTCCATCAAGCGCCGCGACGCGGAGGCGGCCGCGCAGGCGATGATCACGCATATCGAGTCCTTCCGCCGCAATGTCACCCGTTATCTTTAGTGGGGAGTGTCATGACCAAACCTCATCTCGAATTCTTCCCGGTCGATCTTGACGACGGCTGGGCTTCGCCGCCCGGCTATCCGGCGGGTATCCAGCAGAAAATCCTGGCGAGCGACCTCGACGAGACGCGCAAAACCGGCAGCCGGACGCGGCTCCTCCGCTTCGCGCCGGGCGAATACACCACCGCACCTTTTGTCCATGATCACTGGGAGGAGGTCTATCTCCTGTCCGGCGACCTGATCGTCGGCAACGATGCGCAGGGCAATGGCGGTGAGACCTTCACGGCCCCGACCTATGCTTGCCGGCCGCCCGGCGCGGTCCATGGCCCCTTCAAGTCGGTCAACGGTTGCATGCTCTACGAACAGCATTTCTACGAGAAGAGCGTTTCCGACGAAAAATAAGAATTCGTGCGAGTCGGTTCGATTCGCGCTGGTGCCGGGATCACACCAATTGCTCCGACACGGACAACAACAGAGAGATGGAGTTTTACAATGCGTACTCGTCGCCAATTGATCGTTTCGGCAGCAGCGTTCACGATCGCTGCCGCCGCCATCGGCACCGCCACCGACAACGCCAGCGCGCAGGATTGGCCGAAGCGACCAGTTACCATCATCGTTCCGTTTGCCGCCGGCGGAAATACGGACGGCATCGCACGGATTGCCGCACAGCGGCTGACCGAGAGCATCGGCGGCCAATTCGTGGTTGAGAACCGGCCCGGCGCTGGCGGCGCACTCGCTGCTGAGACCGTCGCCAAGGCTGATCCCGACGGTCACACCGTCCTCATTGCTGCCTTGCCCGTCATGGCGATCGTGCCTGCAATCAACAAGGTGCGCTACGATTCCCGGAAGGACTTCGTTCCGATCAGCAATATTGCGACCAACCCCTTCGTCCTGGTCGTGAATAAAGACATTCCGGTAAAAACGCTCAAAGAGTTCGTCGACTATGTCAAAGCGCGCAATGGAAAACTGACATACGGTTCCGCCGGCATCGGCAGCCTCAATCATCTCTCCATGGCACTCTTCCTGAAGAAGGCCGGCCTCGATATGGCGCACGCACCCTATAAGGGCAACGCTCCCGCCCTGTCCGATGTCGTCGCGGGTCATATCCCGGCGATGTTCTCGAATTTCTCCGACGCCCTGCCGCAAGCTGCCGCCGGCAATATCCGCATGCTGGCGCTCTCCTCTGAAAAGCGCTCCCCGCTTGCCAAAGACCTGCCGACAGTCGCCGAGTCCGGATTCCCGGATTACAACGTTCTGACTTGGAACGGATTGATGGCACCTGCCAACACGCCGAGGCCGATCGTCGACAAGATCGCGGCGGTCATTACCGAGGCCGTCAAGGATCCGAAGTTCTCCGCGCGCCTGTCTGAATTCGGCGTCGACCCGCTCGGCAACTCTCCTGAAGAATACAAGGCCATGCTCGAGAAGGATATTGCGACGTGGACCGAAGCCGTCGAGGTCGCCGGCGTGAAGCAGCAATAAGAAAGAAACGATGACGATGTCACCTGTCCTGGTAGCCGGCGGCGGTCCCGTCGGGATCATTACCGCCCTCGCGCTCGCCCAGCGAGGCATCCCGGTTCGTGTCTTCGAATCGGCCTCGACCGTGAACGATGCCCCGCGGGCATCGACACTGCATCCTGCCACCCTGGAAATGCTGGCCGATGTCGGACTTCTGGACGAGGTTGTGGCGCGGGGGCTTGTCGCACGAACGTTCCAGTTCTGGGACCGGCCGACCAGCAGCGTGGTGGCGGAATTCGACCACGAGATCCTGAAGAACGACACGCCCTACCCGTTCGTCGTGCAATGCGAGCAGCACAAGATCGCGAATATGGGCATCGCGCGTCTGAAGGAATTCAAGCACGCGGAAGTCACGTTCTCGGCGCCGGTCACTGCGATCAATCCGCAGGACGACCGCGTCGAGATAACCGTGGAGATATCCGGCAAGCCGCAAACCGTCTCGGGCAGCTATCTTGTCGGCGCCGACGGCGGACGCTCCCTGGTCCGCAAGTCGCTCGGCATCGAGTTCGAGGGATATACCTTCCCTGAACGATTCCTCGTGCTGACGACGCTGTTTGATTTCGCGACTGAACATGGCGTCGCCTATCGCGCCTATTTCTCCGATCCGGATGAATGGACCAACCTTTTCAAGGTCGCCGGCGACGATGGGAAAGGCCGCTGGCGCGCGGTCTTCCCGACCCTGCCCGGCCAGACCGACGAGGAAGTTCTCAATGAAGCGGCGACAGAAGCGCGTCTTCAGAAGTTCTTCCCCAAGGCTGGACGCTACGAGATCGTCCACCGCAACATCTATAGCGTACACCAGCGCGTCGCAGCGCATTTCCGGCATGGCCGCGTGTTCCTTGCCGGCGATTCAGCGCACGTCAATAACCCCATTGGCGGTCTCGGGCTGAATTGCGGCATCCATGATGCCGCCCATTTGGCCCGGCTGCTGTCGTCCGTCCTACGCGAGGAACGCCCCGCCAGCGATCTCGATAGCTACGATGCGGTGCGGCGCCCGATGAACATCGAATATGTGCAACAGCAGACCATCGCCAATAAGAAACGGCTGGAGGAGAAGGATCCCGCCGTCCGGCAAGCCAATTTCGACAATCTGCGTCGCATGGCCGCCGATCCGGCTGAGCATCGCGCGTTCCTGATGCGAACGTCCCTTCTCGAGAGCGTGCGCAAGCAGAAGGCCACCGCATGACCGAAAATTCCCGGCTGAAGATTGCCGTCCCCGATCTAATCTCAAACTCCTACTTTCCGGCCGTCGCCGCCGTCGAGCTTGGCATGTTCAGGGCCCAAGGCTTCGATGCGGAGATCGAGCTGATCTTCCCGGTCAACAAGGCCTACGCGGCCTTGCGCGAGGGCACGGTGGATTGCGTTGCGGGATCAGCACATTCAGCTCTCGCCGCCTTCCCGGAATGGCAAGGCGTGAAACTCGTTTGTGCCCAAGGTCAGGGCATGTATTGGTTCCTGGTCATGCGCTCCGACATCGAGGCCGCGCGAGGCGACGTGAGCGTCGTCAAGGGACGCAAGATCGGAGCTGCCCCCTGGGTCGATCTCGGCTTGAAACAATTGCTGATTGCCGCCGGCATCGATGAAGAGCGCGACAACGTCACGATTGCACCCGTGCCGAATACAGGAAGCCCAAGCGTCAATTTCGGCCTGACGGCGGCCAAGGCGCTGGAAGAACGCCTGATCGACGGCTTCTGGGCCAACGGTATGGGGACGGAAGTCGCGGTACGCAGCGGTGCCGGCAAGGTCGTACTCGACATCCGGCGCGGTGACGGCCCGGCTGAATGCTTCAATTACACAATGGCCTCGCTCGCGATGACTGACGACTTTCTCGCACGGCACCCTGACGCCGCCGCGCGCCTTACGGCTGCGATGAACGAGACGCATGCTGCCCTGAAGAGCGACCTCACGCGGGCCGAGCAGGTCGGCCGCAAAGTCTTTCCGGAACGCGAGGCCTCGCTGATCTCGACCCTCGTGGAACGCGACCTGCCCTATTACTCAACCACGATATCCCCCGAATTCGTCGCGGGTATGAACGACTTCGCGCGCAAGCGGGGTATTCTCTCAGGCAATCCCGCATACAAGGATGTGGTTGCAGTTGCAGTCTGATCGCTCCGCTTGAAAACAAAGGGATAGCCTCAGCGGTCCAAGTGGATCCGCTGTCACACCGACTGTCATTGCGCCGCGCGAAGTCGGCAGCAGTCAGCGGCAAGCGGTCAATGCAGGGAAAATTTCCGAGCGACGAACTATTATTCCCTGAATCTGACCGGAACACTGAGGGTAACCGTGCCACCTCCGATATTCGGTGGAGGTGGCGGCACTGGGCTGGCACGTCGTGCAAGGGCAACGGCTTCCTGATCGAGGGCATTCTCACCCGCGCTCCGCAGAAGCCGTACGGAGACGACGCGCCCGCTCCGATCGATCACGAACACGACTTGCGCCGTACCCCGCCCGCCTCCGAGCGGCATGCGCTTATGGCGGTTGAGATGCGCCATCAGCATGCTGCGCCATGTGGCTGGCGACGCAGACGAGGAGATTCCAGCCATTGGCGCGGCATTAATCGCTGCGGACGGGGCGATCGCAGGCTTCGGCGCCGCCGTCGTCGGCGCATTGGGCGAAGCGCGGCTCCGCGGCTTTTTCCGCTCAGTCTCCTTCGGTTTTTCGGGCTTTTTCTCAGGATCTGGCGTCGTCTCCTCTCGAGGTTCCGACTGTGCGAGCACGGCTGGTGAAGGCATCTCGGGCAATTCTGGAAGGATTTCGTTCTGAATCTCGACCTGCGTCTCCGGCTCGGGTTGCTCCTGCTCAACCGTCTCTTCCTTGCTGTCGGACGGCGTCGCGGCCTCCGACATCACCATTTCCGGGCCGGGCGCCACCTCCTGCTGCGGTGAATCGGGCGCCATCGGCACAGGCGCAAGCTCGATCATCACCGCCGCCGGTGCTTCTCCCATCACGATCGGCTCGCGCGGCCAGTATAGCGCCGCATAGACCGCACTTCCATGCGCCAGCAAAATACAAATCCCTGCCAGCGACCAGCGAAGCATCAGGCGCTGCCAAGTTTCGCAGTCAACGTGATAGATCGGGGCTGGCATTGTCATTCCAGAGATCGACGCTATTGATTTGCCGACTATTGCGCCGGGGCGGATGCAGCAGGATGCGGTGCCGCTTGCGGCGCGCTCTCGAGTCCGACCAAGGCAATTTTCAAATAGCCGGCGTTGCGCAACAGGTTCATCACCTCCATCAGATCGCCATAGGCCACGCTCTTGTCCGCCCGCAGAAATACGCGCTCGTCCGTGTTGCCCTGCGTTTTGGCATCAAGAGTGCCCTTCAGCGCATCGCGCGCAACCGGATCATTGCCGAATGCAAGCGAGAGATTTCCCTTCACCGTCAGGAACAGCGGCTCGTTCGGACGTGGGTGCGCCTGCGCATTCGAGGCCGGCAGATCCACGGCAACATCCACCGTCGAGAGGGGCGCCGCCACCATGAAGATGATCAGCAATACGAGCATCACGTCGATAAAAGGTGTGACATTGATCTCGTGCGTCTCGGCGAGATCATCGCTGTCGCTGCTGGCTTTCAGGCTTCCCGCCATCGCCTACTCCGCAGCCTGAACCAGCGCACTGCGCCGCGGGCCCGCGCGGCGCAGGTCGAGCTCGCGACTCACCAGCCGCTCGATCACCCCCGATGTATCCGCAAGCAAGTGCCGATAGCCTGCGATCGCGCGTGCAAACACGTTGTAGATGATCACGGCCGGAATTGCCGCCACCAGTCCCAGCGCGGTCGCCAGCAAGGCCTCCGCGATGCCGGGTGCGACCACGGCAAGATTGGTGGTCTGCGCCTGGCTGATGCCGATGAAGGAGTTCATGATGCCCCAGACCGTGCCGAACAATCCTACAAACGGTGCCGTCGCGCCGATGGTGGCCAGCAGGCCCGTTCCCCGCGCCATCCTGCGCCCTGCTGCCACCTCGATACGCGCAAGACGGGATGTGACCCGCTCCTTCAGACCGCTGCCATCCAACCCGTTGCGGCCGAGATCACCGAGCGCCGCATCAGAAATCCGCATTTCGTCAGCGGCTTCATGCACCAGCACGGCACCTGTTCCTCTGGTGCCGTCAACGGCCGCGACGGCCTCCGCGAGACTGGATACCTGCATAATCCTGGCGATGATGCCGCGCAGACGGCGCCTTGCACCGGCCAGTTCGAGCGCCTTTGCGAGCCAGATCGTCCAGGTGAGGATGGACGCCAGGACAAGACCGATCATGACCGCCTTCACGACCATGTCGGCGGCCATGAACATGCCCCAGGGCGACAGATCATGCGGAAGCGTCGCGGACGCAGCGAGCGAAGGCACGGGCGTGGCGGTCACACCTTCCTGAAACGCTGGATCGCTTGAACCCGATGGGGCTTCTTGCACCTGATCCGTCGTCGTGTCCGCCGACGGAGAAACATCCTGTGGCGACTGCGCTGACGGCGACTGCGCTGACAACGGCTGCACAGCCTGCCCGGATTGCAGTTGCTGCATCAGCGCAGGTTGTGTTGACTGTGCGTGCGAGCTGGCGCCCGAGCCAGCCGTCAGGGGGACAGCAATGATGCCTGACATCAGGCCCCATCGTGCAGCAAAGCACAAACACCGCACCACGTGCATCGCATATCCTTCTCATCGACAGGCAGCATCATTCGCGCCGCTCATGAGAAAAGCGGCTCCGCTGGCTTGCTATGCGCCGATATCCGGCTTTGGCGGGCTTGCGGGTCTCCGGCAGGAGAAGTCACAGAGCGTTCATGATCTCAGCAGGTCAGCGTTCGTCGAACGGCAGAAATTGCTCGACCAGCATCCGCACGCGTTCAAATGCGCGCACCGCGCCTGCAACCGTGCGCGCATCCTCTTCGTCCGACAGATTGATCGCGTCGAGCGCCGTCCTGAAAGTGCGCCACTCTAATCCCCGCCCCTGCGGATGTGCCGCCAGATGCCGTGCGCCGAATTGCTCGTTCAGATCGAGCTTGGCCGCCTCCTTCAAAAGAAAGGCAGCGCCGAGATTTGAACCTTCCGCCACGTAAAGCCAGCCGAGCGCCGACGGCACGTCCGGCATGCGGTCATCGAAGACAGGGGCGGCGTTAACGGCCGGAGGGGAGGCGTCGAGATCCTGCAAATCCTGTGCGATCAGCTCAAGGCGCCGCCGCTCCGGCAGGTCCGGCAGCATTCCTCTCAGGGAAGCGGCATCATAGAGAGCATCAATATCCCGATGGAACAGATACTGAACCTGCAAAAACCGTACATATCGATCCCGAGCAGCGAAGGGCGCTGCTGCCATAATGCGCGTATCGAGCCGCTCATGCGCCGAAGCCGTTTCCGACCGCAAGCGCTGGGCGCGCCCTCCCATATCGATTGCAATATTCATCTTATTCCTGCCAAATCAAACACCTAGCGATACCGGTCATCCTAATTCAGCCTCTTCATACTTAAGACGATTGAGACTGCAAATTTTCGCAGACTCCCACAGAAAAAATCGGACAACGATCCGGGCATCAAGCGATAACCCACACCACCTTTATCGTCAGAATATCGACGTTGCCACCCGAGTTCTCCAGCCATACTTGGTCTTGTCGGGCGCCACAGCTCTAGCCTTCGATATCAGAATCGGTAGTTCAGCCCGATCTTGCTCGTGTGCAACTCCAGTTCATTCGAGGCTTTCCGGCCATTGACCGTGTTGTAGGATGACAAACTCGCTCGCGCGCTCGGAAACAGAAATTCCTCGTTGCCAAAATGGGCGTAGGAATACTCGCCCTTAAGTGACCAGTTGTTCAGGAGGGCATATTCAAGTCCTCCGCCGACCGTCCAACCCCGGCGGGTAACAGCATCTTGTTCTCTGAACATTGGACCGACGGTGCTGATACCGGAGCCCAACGAATACTGTCCTCTTTCCTCGATCTCCTTCAGCCATGCGACACCGGCTGTGCCGTAAACAAACAAGCGATCAAATGCGATGCCCGCGCGTCCCCGCAGTGTCGCCATCCAGTCCAGCTCATACTGGGTGCTGGCTTGTAGCCAGCCTCCAGCGGCATGCGCGGGATTGTGCGTTGTCACGGCTTTCTGAGTCTTCTGATGCTTCAGCCATATATGTTCGGCTTCAATGCCGACAACGAACCCATTTGCGAACTGATAATTGAAACCCGCCTGGAAACCCTTGGTCACGCCTTTGAGGTCGGCATTGGCGGATTCGGTCGCCGCCACTCCTCCTGTTACGCCGGCGGCCGTCGTCGTGGCTCCCTTGACGTCGCCGAAACCATATCCCAGGTGACCGCCCACATACAGACCGGTCCAATCGCTGCCCGGTGCGCCTCTCGAGGCATTGCCCCCATAGATTTCGCCAAGCAACGGCTTGGTGTCGCTGAACGCCGTCGTATAGGCAAGTCGCGCTGTCCGACCGGGAGCCGGCATTCCCAGCGCCGTCATGGTTCCGAAATAATATACATCCGTGACGTTCTCGATGCTGAAATGAAGGACATTGTCTTCGGTGAATTTGTAGCTGCCGAAGACGTCGTAGACGCGATATCCGGGCGGTGCCATGGTGTAGCCGATCTGGCCCGGCCCTCCCACCCATACGCTGCCATAGCGTGATGACGCAAAATGCGTCCTGCCGCCAAGTGTCAGCTTCTCGTTAAAGAGGCGAATACCGCCCGTGAGGCTTCCCGACCACGTCGGCGGAATGTAGTTGGTCGAATAGTCGGCTTGCTGAGGATTCTGAAGATCCGCCCCGATATTCACGCGAAGGCCGGAGGGCGGCGCACACGTGGTCGGCGTCGGGCAATATTCTACGCGGTCGTACCTCGTGTAAGCGCCTTCGATGAAGGCAAAGCCGGCGTCGTATCCGCCGGAAACTTCCCAGCCGCGATAATTCGCGCTGTCCATGTTGAACCAATGATAAATGTTTCCGCCGATTGACGAGCGGAGCGCGCGGAAAATGTAGTCGTCGTAGTGATTATTGAAATAGGAAAACTTGGCCCGCAATTTATCGCCATTCTTGAAGACGTCATTGCGAAGAAAATTGACACCAACTTCCTTGTTCTTTGACACTTCCGGACGCAGGTTCGGATTATTCCTGAGAAGCCCTTCATAATGCCAGTGGCTTTCGCGCAAACTCGGCGGCCGATAACCTTCCTTGTATTGCCCGTAGAATTGCAGGCCCTCGAAGGGAGTCAGAACGACTTCGGCGTTCGGGCTGAACCGGCCACCGGACTTTTCCGGAAATTTGGAAAGATATCCCTCACCTTTCGATTCGAAATAGTCATAGCGGCCGCCGACCGAAAGCGTCAGCCAGTCGACCGGCTTCAACGTCGCCTTGCTGAACGCGCCGCCCAGCCAGCGCTGGCCGGTCGGTCCCATCGTCATCCAGCCTTCGGATCCCGTCACGGAGGTGGGATATTGATCGGCGAACGCTTGCTCGCGCACGACCTCCGCGCCATTGTCCCACTTCAGCTCGCCGAGCGGCGTCGAAAAGGTCGAGACGTTGCCAAGATCGCCGCCCGTGGTCCGCATCCCATAATCATTCCTCCCCACATCGCTGTGCCAGAGATTGGCCCGGAAATTCAGAAGCGGGTTATCGGAGGGATTATGCCGATACTTCGCCGTGTAGGTATCCACCCGCGCGCGCAAGAGCGGGAACTGGCCGTAGACGGCAAACAATCCGGTCGGCTGAATGTTGAATTCGGTTATCTCGCCGTAATCCGACCCGAAGTAAAGATAACCCAGTTCGAGCGATTGCCCATCGCCCCATCTCACTTTGCCCTTTGCCAGAAAGGAATCCGTATTCTCGGACGTGTTGAAGGCCTCGCTACCCGCCGGCACACGGGCATTCGCGTTTCTGTTATCCCATGTGGTGTTGCCTGTCCGGACAGCGACGCCGTCGGGCATTTTGCTGCCGACGAAATAATTGCCCTGCTCACGCTTCGAATAGGCCACGATGAATTCGTAGTTCTCCTTCAGCGCCGCCAAGGCAAAACTGCCGGAATACATGTCGCCATTCAAACCCAACGAACGGTTCGCGACAGCTTGGTTCGGCGTCGCGGTCGGCAAGCGGTTCGGCACGCGCGGCGTGACGGTATTGCCCCCCAGGCTTCCCTTGAGGCGGATTCCGTAATTGTCACCGTCCTTGATGATATCCTTCGCTTCCAGAGTGCGAAAGTTGATAGTCCCTGCGATAGCACCCGTTCCGACACCTTCGCTCGGCCCCTTTGAAATATCGATGCCGCCGATCATGTCGGGATCGATATAGACTTCATCGCGGTTTCCGCTGTAACCGCGATACGAGCTTGTCGTCTGTCGAGCACCGTCAACTGTCGTATTGACCCGCCCCATACCTTGCAGACCGCGGATATTGGGATTGATCGATATTCCGGATCGCCCGCCAGCGGCAATCACACCAGGCGTCGTGCGAAAGACGTCACCGGTGGAAACCGGAGGAACACGATCAATGTCCTGACGCGATATGTAAGAAACCGAACCCGGCGCCTGATAGGGCGCGTCCGCAGGCGAAACGCGCCCACCCGACACGTCCACCGTATCGAGCTGGATTGCGCCTTCGACATTTTGTGGCTGGTCCGTACCGCCGCCAATACGTTCGATCGTCACTGTCGTCGCATTGGTGAAACGATAATTCAGACCGGAACCGGCAAGAAGCCGGCTAAGCGCTTCGGCATGGCTCAATTGCCCGCGTGCGCCAGATGAATTGATGCCGCGCACCAGACTGGCATTGAAGAAAAGCTGGATATTCGTGGCGTTGGAGAATTGCAGCAACACCTGTGACAAAGGTTGCGCGCGAATATTGAAAGTCGTTCTTACTGCCACCGCACTGCTTTGTTGCGCGTGCGCAGCCGGCGGAGACAATACCGACGCAACCGCAACCAGACTGCTGGTAGCCATCAGCGTGGCGATCAGGACTTTCCGGCATTTCCGGTCACACACAACGTCAAATTTGGAACCATTCTTGATAAACTGACTATCTTGCATCATCCGCTCGCGCTTTCTCGACGTCACCGAAACGACGGAGGGCTTGTTCGTCCCTCCTCAGTTCTGACACCTGAGGTCGCGCGGCTAATGACCGGCTCAGCATATATTTTTGAAACAGATACGCATCACCAGCCCGAATAGACGACGGTCACGAACGGCGTTGCCTGGAGAATACGGACAGGCAGCGTGTTCTCAATCGTCTGCAAAGCATCGTCGATCTGTTTCGTGCTGAAGATCGCGGTGACCGGTGTATCTCCGGCCCTGTGGTCCATGAGTACGATCCGGCCTCGGCGGTATCTCTCAAATTCCGCCAGCACACGGCGCAACGGCACGTCCTGAAATACGATGCGGTCCTGCCTCCAGGCTTGCGTCGCTGCAAGATCGGCCGGCGTGACGGGGCCTGGCGCGGCGCCGCGATCGTAGCTGACCTGCCTTCCCTCATCGATCCGGATCGAAGGACGCCCGCCCGCGCGTACCAGAACGGCATGCTCGCTGACGGCGACCGTGACCTGATCGCCGACGTATTTCAGATCGAACCGCGTGCCGAGCGCCTGCGCCGTGCCCTCGCCCACCTCCACAATGAAGGGACGCGCGGCGTCTTCGGCGATATCGAAAAATCCCTGTCCGCGATGAAACGTAACCTGCCTGGACGATTCCGAGAAATCGACCGAAAGTGCCGAATAGCTTCCAAGCTCGATCCTGCTCCCGTCCGCGAGCGTGAATGCACGGCGTTCGCCCACCTCGGTCGCGTGATCGGCGAAAAGATCGCGGCGGCTGAGCAGATAAAGTCCGCCGGTTCCAGCGAGCATCCCTGCGCATCCCAGCAGAACGCTGCGCCGGCTGCGAAGCACCCGGGAGCGCCGGAGCTGTTCGATCTCCGGCTGGAGGATATCAAAACGCTTCCAGAGCGCCTCCGCGCGCGCAAGTGCAAGAGGATGCCGTTCGTCCTCCGCGAGCCAGGCCTCAAAGGCCCGGCGATCGGCCTGGCCGGCCTTTTCGTCCCGCATCCGGACGAACCATTCCAACGCCTCTCGCACCTTTGGATCGCTCGTTTCGTCCGGCATAGGCTTCTCGCGAACCCAAACGCTGACTCGGGGCCTTCGCAGCGTCTCCTGCTGGCTATGACACCTAAGGCGACGCAGATAATGATCGCCGATGCAAATTATTTTTGTTCGAGGTGGCGAGCGAGATCGGCCAGGGCCGCCACGATTTGGGTGATGACCGTATTGCGGGAGACGCCCTGACGGGCCGCGATCTCATCATAGGTCATGCCGTCAAATTTATTAAGGACAAAGGCCTCCCGGCGGCGCGGCGGAAGCGCGGCTACCGCCTGCAGGACACGACGAAGCTCGCAGCGATAGATCGCCGTCATTTCCGGCGTCGGACGGGCATCGGCGATCGCATGGACATCGTCGTCGGGGAGTGCAACCTCGGCCTTGCGCGCGACGTCACGCAGATGGTTGAGCGCAAGGTTACGCGCCATGCCGGTGAGATAGGCTGGACAATTCTCGATCATGGCGCCGTCGGTGGCCTGTGCCGCCAACTTCAAGAAAGCCTGCTGTACCAGATCTTCGGCCGTCCCCCTGTTGCCGATCAGCCGCCGCACAAGCTGCTTCAGGCGCCCCTGTTCAGACGCATAAAGTCCCGCCAAATCGATAACGCGAACACTCATTACCCCGCCCAGCTAGCCGCCGGGCCTCACATCCCCGATGTCCAGAGCATTAACGGAATGAAAATTATTACGCAAATTCAATAGTTTGGATCACCTCTAAAGATAACAGGGATACAACTTGCGGTCCGGGCTTTCGCTTTTCCAGATCGGCTTCTGCAAACATGCGCCGGCGCCTTGACCGACGTCATGCAGATTTCCGAGATCACCAAGGTGATTTCACCGGACACATTCGAGCGGCCAACCTATGCCGGAAATGCGATCCAGACCGTGCAATCGGCTGATGCAAAGAAAGTGCTGACGGTCCGCACCGCTGCCTTCCCGGCGACCGGCGAAGGCGGCCCTGCGCCGATCGACGCCGTCACCATTGGACAGGATCCGGGGATTTCGCACTTCAAGGCCTTGAAAATGCCGCTCGAATGCCTGTGGCGATCGTCGTCACTTCCGCACCATCGTTGGTTGTGCCGACATCGGCCTCTGTTCCGCCTGCGAGAAGTTCAACGCCACCCACAGGTTCCAGCCTTCCGGCCGACGTTCGGCCTCGAATTCGTAATAACCTTTCACGTTCAGCACGCCGTTGATCTCCTTGCTGACCGGGAACAGATAGCCGAATTGCGGACCAATGCCGCCGACGCGCGACTTGAACGGACCAAGCACGGCGCCTGATCCGCTGTCGCCTGTGATCTGCTGGAACCAATAGCCAACCGCGCCGACAAAGACCTGCTTGGTCAGCATCTTCGAGATACCCCAGTCCACATGCCAGTCGATGCCGTTCTTGTAATCGATATCCGTGTTCTTGAAATTGTAGGTCATGCCGGTGACGATCGAGAATTCCCAGCCGCTTTGCGAATTTAAATAGGTGTAGCCGACGCCGCCGTCGATTGCGCCGTGGCCGAGGCCGAGATTGGCAAGCCGGTTCGGATCATAGGAACCGACCGGAATATCGCCGGTGACATAGACCAGGAAATTGTTGGCGCCCTTGTTCCACTTCATCGTGAGCTGCGGAACGATGTCGCCGAACGCGGTCAGCGAATCGCTGCGGTGGCCCGAAATCGAATTGCCCAGCGGCCCCGTCAGAGTCGCATTGATCGCAGCCTGGTTGCGACCGCCAATGCCAAAAAGGCTGAATGCGATCTGTGCATCAAACACACGCTGTTCGAACGTATAGGTCGGCCCGAACATAAGAAGATCGCCCCGACCTTCGAGTCCGGCGACAAAATTTCCGCCGCGGCGGAATGTCGTTCCGGCGCCGGCATCGACGGACGTGTGATAATAAATCGTGCTGAACGCCCAGCCCGGCGTGGCCGGCGTTGCGGCGAAGCTGCCGAACAAGCCGGGAAGCCAGAAACTGATGCCACCGTTGTCCGCGGCAGCCGGTGCCATGCTGCAGGCGAGCACCATCGCAGCCAGTGCAGCTTTCGAGGTATGCGTAGGTTTCATTTCACTCCCCTCCCCGAATCCCGCTTGGAACGAATTGATATCGTTGGCGATCGCGGGCTACCGCAGAAGCACCTGACAGATACATGGCGGCCCTAACGTGATCGATGAAGCGCGCGGCTGTCCCCGTGCTACCGGCCGGCACGTGCTTTACGAGATCCATGTCGTTGAGCCGAACGTGCGCGATAAAGAGCGCTGCCTCAATGGCGGACGGCGTCACCGCCTGCCTCGAAGCTTGGGTCTGTCCGGTTGAGAGCGCCTGAAGCACTGTTTCGACCTTCCCCGTCCAAATCCTGCCCGGCATGAACTTGAAGGTCAATTCTACCGGCTGGCCGGGCCGGCTATGACGGTGGTCGATTGGCTGGATTTCCACGCCGATGATGGTGTCGAAGGTGTCGATGAACGTCATGACTAGCGATAGCGGCAGGCTGGCAACCCGCGCGCCCTCGCACAGCACGAGATTGGTCATGCAGCCGTCAACCGGGACACACATGACAGTGCTGTCCAGACCCATTTGCGTTCTCGATCTGCGCCCCGAGTTGACCGGCCTCTGTCCTGCCCGGCGTCAATATCGCAGCCGGTCTCCGCGCAATGGAAAGCCTGCACCCTCGTTGGTCCGCTATTTTCCGCCGGGAAAAATCACCTTCCAGTCTTTCTTCATGCTGATAACCGGCCAGCCTTTGGCCTTTGCCTCATCGAGGCCTTTGTCGAGCTTTCCGATCTGGGATTTGCGGTCATAGGCGTATTCGCGCTCGGCATCGTCGTGATGCACATAGAGCACAAGCCGCGCGCCGGCACCGGCCGCCACATATTGCAGCATCTGCAGATCGCCATCGGAATTTCCAAACGCGATGATCGGCCAGCGCCCGATATGCTGCTGAATGCCGACCGGCTTGCCGGGGCCGTCGTCGATAAATTGCACTTTCGCGATCTTGACCAGTTCAGGCTTGCCGCCCTTGCCCAGACGGAACTGGGTGACGCCGGAGGAGCCGACCACCTGCTCAGGCGGAATGCCGTAAGCCGTCTCCACCCACGGGCGCATAAAATCAATGCCCCCGCCCGATACGATGAAGGTCTTGAAACCCTTGGCGCGCAGATAGGCCAGCACCTCCAGCATCGGCTGATAGACCAGCTCGTTATAGGGTCGCTTGAACCGCGGATGCCGCGCGGTCTTCATCCAGTCGCGCACTGCGTTCTCGAAATCATCGACCGTCATACCGGCATGGGTTGCCGCCACCACGGCCAGCAGCCCCTTCTCGCCCGCGCTTGCCGCAGCCTTTACATCGCCCTGCAAAAGCGCCTTGAAAGGCTGCGTTTTCTTCCATTCAGGATGCTGTGGCGCCATTGCCTTGATACGATCGAACGCAAACGCCAACTGGAAATAGAATGGCTGTTCGGTCCACAGCGTGCCGTCATTGTCGAAGGTCGCAATGCGCTGCTCGACCGGTACAAAATCGGGCGAACCTTGCGTGGTCACACGCGCGACGAAATCGATGATCGCCTTCTTGACCGTGCCGTCATTCCAGGACGGCAGCGGATCGGTCTGCGCCCAGAGGGCACCGGTCGTGGTGACGAATACCAGAAATGCAATGAGCCAGGCGCGAACGGACATGACGGGGCTCCTCTGGTTCGTTTGCGGAAGGCAAGCACCGTGCAAAAATTGAATGTACTTCGACACGCCGGAGAGCTCATTCCGCCTC
The DNA here is from genome assembly GCA_023390695.1 of Pseudomonadota bacterium. Next base: position 31,888 of record JAEWCJ010000397.1, read on the forward strand.
CTCTTTCGGTCTGCGGAGCACACAGCGGAATCCGACATGGCTGGTCGAAGTGTCCACCGGCTCGGCGTGGCGCGCGGCCGGGCGGTAGCGGCGGCAATAATTCGGCGCACAGAGGTGCGAGCCGCCCTTCAGAACTTTGCGCGGTATCCTGATCTGCGGCTGGCAGGGATCGTAACTGTCCTGCTCTTTTGCGCCCCGCGGGTTCTGCGGAATGCAGCAGGCCTTCGGCGCGTCGGCTTCATGCTTTGGCGCGTACCAGTCTGACGTCCATTCCCAGACATTGCCGATCATGTCGTAAACGCCATAGCCGTTGGGCGGGAATGCCTTTACCGGCGACGTGCGCGCAAAGCCGTCCGCATTCAGGTTTTCGTGCGGGAAAGCGCCTTGCCAGATGTTGGCGCGGTGCGCGCCATTTGGCATGAAGTCGTCGCCCCAGGCATATTCGGCGCCGTCAAGCGCGCCGCGGGCGGCGAACTCCCATTCTGCTTCAGTCGGCAGGTCCTTGCCGGCCCAGCACGCATAAGCAAGTGCATCGGCATAGGCGACATGCACGACGGGATGATTGTCGAGACTGTTGATATTGCTCCTCGGTCCATGGGGATGGCGCCAGTCGGCCCCCTTTATGAACTGCCACCACTGGCTCCAGTCGCGCAGATCGACTGCATGCGCCGGCGGCGAGAAGACGAGCGATCCGGCATAGAGCATATGCGGTAGTGCCCCGGGGTAGTCTTCGGCCCTAGGTGGGATTTCCGCGACGGTGACGTGCCCTGTCGCCTTCACAAAATCCTTGAATTGCCGGTTGGTGATGGGTGTCGCGTCGATCCAGAAGCTGTCGACCGCAACGCGATGAACGGGCGCTTCTTCGGGATAATGGCGATCGGACCCCATTTGGAAGGTGGCACCAGGAATGAAAATCATTCCTGGCGGCGCGGTGAGCGGATCGGGTTTACCCCGCCGGCTGCCAAGCGGATTGCCTTCCCCTCCCTCGACAACAGCGTCCCGCACATCCGCCTCCATACATTTTCAGTATACTCGCAGAGAGACGTCAGCCTGCTATCGCGGTCCACCCTGATTATTCTTGGGCTGTCCGTAGAACGGCGTCGCGACCCGACAGGTCCCTGCCATGTCGTTGGGCTTCTCTTTTTTAATTATGGAGCATTTATCCGCGCCCGGTAAGCTGACATCTGCGTCGCCGTTCAATCAACTTGTTGCGACCTGTATTACGCACAATGCCGATGCTGGACACAACGTTAAGCCGTTTATGGCTACCGAGCCGGAGGCACCGCCACAGGAGAATTTGAACAAGCTTTTCCGAAAATACCCTCGCACCAATGCAAGCTGGAACCAGCAACGGCTTGAACGCAAGATTGGAAGGGCCGCACAAATACGGCCCTTCCGTTTTGATGTCAGGCGACCGCCCGCATTTGCCTGGCGGCCTGAACCATATTCTCCAGAGCCGGGCGCACGTCTTCCCACTTGCGCGT
>JAEWCJ010000015.1 GCA_023390695.1 Pseudomonadota bacterium
CCGGAAAGTTGCAGAAAAGCAACATCTTCCAAAACTGCATAGGGGATAGGTCAGTATTGCTGACTTAACGACTTGCACTTTGTGCGTCGCGGTGCAATATTGCTGCAGCGCGGCAACGTGCTCCGCACGTTCCCGCCGCCCTCCTTGGGCGTTTCCTCCCTAGACTTGGGCCGCTTGTCATTAAGGCGGCCCTTTTTTTTGGCTTCAGCCTTTTCCCCGGAAGGCCAGGCGCCGATTGTCACCGGATGGCGGGATGCCGGTGCGGCATTTAACGGTCGTTAAAAACTGCCGTTAACGCGCGGAGGGCACACGCCATGCAGAATTCGGGGGCTGGCCTCTATTCGGCGGCGGCGCGATAGGGCCGCAGCTCGTCCAGCGGGATGTCGGCAAGCCGGTCGGATAGCCATTCCAGGTCGCCGGCGACCCGGTCGAAAGAGGCGGTCGGGGTGAAGCTGCGCTCGTTCATATACAAAGCCCGGTTGAGCTCGAGCTGGACCGTATGCAGGCCGAGGCTGGGATTGCCGTAATGCTCGGTGATGAAGCCGCCGGCATAGGGCTTGTTGCGGCTAACTGTGTAGCCCTGGCTGCGCAAAGTCGATTCGACGACCTCCATGACCGTGCCGGTGCAGCTCGTTCCGTAGCGGTCGCCCAGCACGATGTCGGCGCGCGGCCGGTCGTCCCGGCCGGTGGCGGAGGGCATCGAATGGCAGTCGATCAGGATGGCGGCGCCGAAATCGCGGTGCACCCTGGTGACCAACTTCCGCAAGGCGCGGTGATAGGGCTTGTACAGGCTCTCGATGCGCTGGAGTGCGTCGTCCACGGGAATGCGATGGTGGTAGATTTCCTGCGCGTCGCCGACCACGCGGGCCACGGTGCCGAGCCCGCCGGCCACCCGCATGGAGCGGGTATTGGCAAATGACGGCAATCGGCCGTTGAACATGCGCGGATCGAGTTCGTAGGGCTCCCGGTTCACATCCACGTAGCAGCGCGGAAAATGCGCCCGCATCAGCGGGTAGCCGCGGGCGACGACGCCGGCGACGAGCTGATCCACGAAACTGTCCTCGGAGCGGCGCAGGGCCGACATTTCGAGCCGCGATGCCGCAAGGAATTCCCGGGGATAGACATTGCCGCTATGCGGCGAGTTGAACACGATCGGCCCGCGCCAGTGCTCCGGCTCAAGAATGTCGAAAGGCGGATCGAATTCGTCGTGGGGCGCCATCTGGCCAGAGTTCCGGCAAACTGGGGACTTGAACAACTATCCGTTTGTGGCTTGGATTTGTCCATGCCGGGATGCTGTGGGGAGATTGCCGGTTTTCACCCGATATTTACTCGTGTCCGCGTTAATCGACGGGGATGGGCGTTTCAGGTCAAAACCCTGCTGCCTGGACTGTTTCTTGCCGACTGCGATGGTCGAACCGCAAGGGGCGGGCTGGAGCCCGTAACGAGACATTAGCGCGTGTGTGAGATGATTGTCCGATGACCGACGAGACCGCCAAAATCCTTCTTGCCGAAGACGACAACGACATGCGCCGCTTTCTGGTGAAGGCGCTGCAGAATGCCGGCTTCAATGTGGTGTCCTACGACAACGGGCTGTCGGCCTATCATCGCCTGCGCGAAGAACCGTTCGAATTGCTGCTGACCGATATCGTGATGCCGGAGATGGACGGCATCGAACTGGCGCGCCGCGCGTCGGAACTCGACCCCGACATCAAGATCATGTTCATCACCGGCTTTGCGGCGGTGGCGCTAAACGCGGATTCGGCGGCGCCGAAACATGCCAAGGTGCTGTCGAAGCCGGTGCATCTGCGCGACCTCGTCAACGAAGTGCACAAGATGCTCGCCGCCTGACGGCGCGGGCGACCATTCCAGCCGCTGATGTAAAGGCGGAAGCCTTTGGATTCACACGGAAACGCTGCGCGTTTCATGTGAAACAATTCCTATACCGATCCTGGGCGAGTGCTGACAAGTCTGCCTTGTCATGCTCGTAGAAATACCGTTCCTCCGGCGCGAGCGTCGATCCTCGCCGCCTGCGAAACGCTGTTCACGGCATTGCTCGCCGCGAGCAATTTTCCCATAATTCCGCCGCAGCAACCGGCAACGTTTCTGATCCATCGCGATGATCTTCGCCGCGTCGTGCTCCGGCGTGCCGGCGCCGCCGCTGCCCCCGGTCGGTGGTGCATGAGCGCGATGCCGCTCTTGAACGAATGCGACTAGGATGCGCAAAGCGAAAGGAACATGCGATGGCGAAGAACACGATCTGCGTCTGGTACGACAAGGACGCCGAGGCCGCTGCGCGCTTCTATGCCGACACCTTTCCCGACAGCGCGGTCGGCAAGATCTGGCGCGCGCCGAGCGACTATCCCGCCGGCAAGACGGGCGACGTGCTGGTGGTCGAGTTCACGGTCGCCGGCGTCGCCTGCATGGGTCTCAACGGCGGCCCGCAATGCAAGCACAGCGAAGCCTTCTCGTTCGTGATCGCAACCGACGATCAGGCCGAGACTGACCGCTACTGGAGCGCCATCGTCAGCAACGGCGGCCAGGAGCGCGCGTGCGGCTGGTGCAAGGACAAATGGGGCATCTCGTGGCAGATAACGCCGCGCGTGCTGACCGATGCGATGCGGGCCGGCGGTGATGAGGCCAGCCGCGCATTCGAGGCGATGATGAGCATGACGAAGATCGATGTCGCGGCGATTGAGAAGGCGCGGCGCGGCTGAGTTTCCGACGTAGCCCGCATGGAGCGAAGCGCAATGCGGGTTGTCGTGTGAGCAACGAAGCGGCCCCGGATTTCGCTGCGCTCCATCCGGGCTACGTGCTTTTAACAGAGGCAATTCCAAAGTGCTCTTTTTGTCTCAGTGGACAATGCCAATGACTGCGGCTTGGACTGTGGCCTGGGCCACGTCGACCCTCATATTGGCGCTGGCGCTTGCTCCTGCAAAAGCAGAGGCTGCGACTGCGAGTTGCGTTCTTATGCAAAAGCTGGCGCAGAACCATGCGGATGATATGGCTCGACGCGAGAGTCTCGACCATGCGGGCTTTAGAGAGCGTGCGGCGCAAGGTGCGAGAGCGGAAAATGTGGCGATGGGCCATGCGAGCCAGGCTGAGACGCTCGCTCAATGGCGCGCGTCGCCCCGCCATGCCGCGAACATGCGTCTGCCCGGCTGCAAGGCCATCGCGCGGGCGCAATCGAGGTCGGGCCGGTATTACTGGGCCATGGTGATAGGAAAGTAACAGCGCGTAGCCGTATGAGCGCAGCGAAATGCGGGACCGCACAATCCCGAATCCCGGGTTGCGCTGCGCTTCACCCGGGCTACGGCATGCTTGGGTTGAAGCGCCGGACCTCAATCGGCCTCGTCCTGAGAGTCTGGCCAGAAATTCGTGGTTGGATTGCGCACTTGCCATTTTCTCCGGGTCGTTCCCGCGCAAGCGGGAACCCATAAACACCTGGCTAGCAGTGTGGCTATGGGTCCCCGCTTGCGCGGGGATGACTTCAGAGATTGTTGCTACGCCTCTACAAATTTCTGGCTAGACTCCGAGGAGCATTGCGAAGCAACGCGTCTCGAAGGATCGGGCCGCCCCTGTCTCCGCAAGTCGAGTTTACTCGACTTGCGTTTTTACTTGCCGATATCGAATATATCCGAGATCGAACGACGCGCTCCTACGG
>JAEWCJ010000048.1 GCA_023390695.1 Pseudomonadota bacterium
CGCGAGCGGATCGCTTCGCTGTGGTCAGGCCGAGCACCTTGACCTTCCCTGACTTGATGAAAGGAAGTCCCGAGGAAATCGCCACGACGCCGACGGGCACTTCGCCGCTCGCAATCGCGGTCGCTGCGGGCGCGCCGCCCTTGTAAGGCACGTGCAAGAATTTCGTTCCGGTCGCCAGCGAGAACCATTCGCCGGTCAGGTGATTCATCGTGCCGTTACCGGGCGTGGAATAGGCAATAGTGCCCGGCTTTTCCTTTGCTGCAGCGATCAGTTCCGGGATGGAATTGATCGGCGCATTGGCGTTTGCCACCCACATCAAAGGGGTACTGGTCGCCATAATGATGGGAACAACATCTTTCTGCGGATCGTAGGGAAGTTTCGCATAGAGGGCCGGGTTGATCGTGAATTCGCCATTGGTCGCCATCAGAAGGGTATAGCCGTCCGCTGGTGAACGTACCGCCTGGTCGACGCCGATAATTCCACCGGCGCCGGGCCTGTTTTCGACGATGACCTGCTGCTTCCACTGCTCCGAAAGTTTCTGACCGATGACGCGTGCGGCAATGTCGGTCACGCCTCCCGGCGGGAACGGCACGATGAGACGCACAGGCTTGTCAGGATAGGCCGACGCCGCAGCGGGCATCAGCAACAAGGCAAGAGCCGCAATCCAGATCAGCTTCTTCATCTCTCACTCCCCTCGCGACAATGGCGGGCTGGCATAGCCGGGCGTGACGTGGGCATCGATCAGATACGGCTTGCCGCCGCGCACCACATCGAGGCCGCGCCTGATCGCAGCTTCCAGTTCGGCAATACCCGTGACGGGGCCTTCCGCCTCCACACCCTGCCCCCGTGCGAGCGCAACCAGGTCTACGGTCGGATCGCCGATCTTCTGGCCGATCCAACGGTTCTCCGGCGGCCGGCCGCGCGTCTTGGCCACTGCTTCCTGATGTATCTCGTCGTTGAAGTTCGAGCGGTTGTTCGAGATGATGAACAAGGCCGGGATGCTGTAATGCGCCGCAGTCCACAGAGCCGTGACGCCCTGCAGAAAATCGCCATCGCCGAGCACGGAGACAACCGGGCGGCTTGGGTCCTTGTCGCGCATCGCAAGCGCCACACCGACAGTCAGTCCTGGGCCTGCCGCAAGGCCAGCGCCGCCATCGTGCCCCAGGAAGTCGAGCGGATCGCGGAAGTGATAGGCATTGGCTGCCCATCCGATCGTCACATGAGCGACGGTAAATTTCTGCGAGCCGCGAATTTTGGCCAGCGCCACTTCGACATCGCGCGGCGCGATCTCGGTCGCGGCCTTCTCGCTGTATTCGGCAGCCGGCGCCGTATTACGGCTCTTGCCGTCCCACTTCTTCTTGCCAGCGAGTTTCTTTTCCAGCACCGGAAGCAGTTGCTCGACGAAGATATCGGCACCCGCATTTACCGGCACGTCGACCGGCGGCAATCCGAAATAGTCCATGCTCCAGCCGCGATGCAGCGAACTGTCGAGCGATACATGCACGATCTTTGCCGCCACCTTGTCGGTCTTGCGCGTGACCTGCAGCAGCAGGCCATTCACGTCGACCCAGTCGAGACTGACGATGACGTCTGCCGCCTTGACCACCTCCTTCGCCGTCGGGCTCAGCCAATAGAACGGCGGCACAGCATGCAGAGGATGGTCGGTGGGGAACACTGAGCGCTCGCGGATCGACGTCATCACCGACGCGCCGGCGAGTTCGGCAAGCTTGACACGGCGGTCCCACGCCGCCTGATCGCGGCTGGCACGTCCCATGAGCAGCAGCGGCGACTTGGCCTGCGACAGCAGCTCGGCGACGGCTTCAATATCCTGAGCGGATGCCGGGGGTGTCGGCAGCGGCTTGTAGCGCACCGGATCCGGAAGATTCAGCGGTGCTTCCAGCTTCTGTTCCTGCAAGCCCGCGTCAAGACAGATGTAAACCGGGGCGCGCGGAGACGTGCTGGTCAATTGATTGCCGCGGAGGAATGCCTCGACAATGCCCTCCGGCGAACGCGGCTCATCATCCCATTTGATGAAATCACGCAGCAACGCGCCTTGATCCTTGGCGGTATGAATCCAGTCGATCCAGGGGCGCCTCTTCTCGGGCGCCACCGGACCGGTTGCCCCTACGACGATCATTGGAACTCTGTCACACCACGCATTGAAGATGCCCATCGAGCCATGCAACAGCCCCACGTTGCTGTGCAAGACGCATGCCATCGGCTTGTCGGTGACCTTCGCATAACCATGCGCGATCGAGACCACATGGTCCTCGTTCAGGCAGAGCAGCATCTGCGGATTTTCGTTGCCGAGCAGATTCACCAGACTGTCGTGGAAACCACGGTAGCTCGCCCCCGGATTGAGCGAGATATAGGGAATATCGAGCGTGCGCAGCATCGCGGCTGCAACGTCGCTGCCCCATTCGGGCTTCGATTCATTCTGAATTTTGGGACGTTCGATATGCTTCACTGTTTTGCACCTTGATGACAGGAGTTTTCAATTGTTGCGTTGGGATACGGCAGGATGTGGCCGGATTCGGGATGTGAATGGCGGACGTATGGTGGCACCGGCGAGGACGACTTCCGGACGCAATCTGCGCCGAGCACGGACAGGCGATCGCAGCCGAGCAGAGCCATATTCACCGTCAGCTCCTCTCGGAGGATGGACAGAGCACGCGCAAGACCCTCGGCGCCGCCGGCTGCAAGAGCCAGCCCTTGCAATTTGCCCAGACCAACGGCTTTTGCGCCCATGGACAACGCTTTCAGAACATCGCTGCCGCATACAAAACCGCCGTCGACCAGCACGTCGCATCGACCGCGCAAAGCTCCCGCCACCTCCTCAAGAAGATCGAGCGAGCCTGGTGCGTGATCGAGCTGGCGGCCGCCGTGATTCGATACATAGACAGCGTCGGCGCCATGCTCGAGTGCAAGCACGGCGTCTTCAGCCGTCATGATGCCCTTGATCACGAGCGGCAATCGCGTTCTGCGGCGGATCCACTGCACGGATTTCCAGCTCAGTGCCGCCTGTTGCGGCGCGATCTGGCTCGGCACGCCCTGTTCGCTGAAATTCGGCCGGTCAACCGCCGCCGCAGAGGAAAAGCGGTTGACGAGATCGCGCTCCCGCCGCCCATAGACGGGCGCATCGACGGTCAGGCACAGAGCCGCGCAATTTGCAGCTTCCGCCCTCGCGATCATCTGCGCCAGCCAAGTTTCATCCCCGCGCACATAGAGCTGGAACACAAGTGGCGAGGTGATTTCCGAAGCGACGCTTTCCAGCGTCGGCTGTGCCATCAGGCTCATAAAAAAGGGGATCTGCGCCGCCGACGCCGCCCGCGCGGAGGCCAAACCGGCGCCGGCGTCGAACAAAGCCAGCGAGCCGATGGGAGCAAGAAAAACAGGCAGCATCGCCTTGCGTCCGAATAGTTCGGTCGACAAATCGATGCTGGACACGTCGCGCAGCACACGAGGCCGGAATTCGCGATTGTCCAATGCCGCACGATTACGGCTGATCGTCATCTCGGTTTCGGCCCCGCCGATCAAGTAGTCCCAGACCGGCGGCGGCAAGGTGCGGCGCGCCATTGCAGTCAGTTCTCTGAGGGTCAGAACATCACGCAATGCCGCGGTCAGATCACCCTGCCTGGCCGATCGCCGTCCGTCACAGTCTGACATGGAAAGTGGTCCGTATGCGCCCTGTACCTGTACCACGCGTTGCGGATTGACCCGCAACGCGTGCTTGAGTGGTGGCAGTTTCTATTGGTCGGGCTTCAGGCCGATGGCTTTCACCAGCGGGCCGAAGCGCTCATGCTCACCGTCATAGAACTTGGTCAGCTCTTCCGGCGTCGATCCGACAAACACTGCGCCCTGAGCAGTCAAGCGCTCGCGCACATCCGGCATTTTGGTAACCTTGACGACGTCGGCGCTGATCTTGTTGACGATCTCTTTCGGAGTGCCAGCCGGAACCACAATCGTGCTCCAGGAGATCGCCTGCAAATACGGATAGCCGAGCTCTGTGGACGTCGGCACGTCCGGCACCTGCTCCGACCGCTGCGGCCCGAGGACAGCCAAGGCCCTAAGCTTGCCCGCCCTGATCTGCGGAAGCACTTCCTGCGGCGTTCCGGCGTAGAAGCTTATGCGGCCTGCAATGAGGTCCACCACGCCCTGCCCGCCGCTCTTGTATGGCACGTGCACCATATCGAGCTTTTCTTTCTGCGCGAGCAACTCGCCGATCAGATGCGGTGTCGTTCCCGCGCCCGGCGACGCATAGGTCGTGCCAGGCTTTGCTCTGGCTGCCTCGACCAACTCCTTCAGCGACTTGACCGGGGAGAATTCGGGAACGGTGAGGATCAGCGGAAAATAGGCAATCAGGGAGACGGGCGCGAAGTTCTTTCGCGAATCGTAGCTCAGGTTCGGGTAAACATACTGCGTAATGACGAAAGGCGGCGCCGCCAGCAATAACGTATATCCGTCTGCCGCGGCGCGCGCGACATGAGCGGCCCCCAACGTTGTCGTGGCACCCGGCCGGTTTTCGACGACAACCGGCTGTCCCCAGATCTCGGAGAGCTTCTGCGCGACGGCGCGGCCCATAATGTCGGATGAGCCTCCCGGCGAGTAAGGCACAACCATTGTGACCGGCTTGGTCGGATAATCTTGTGCGGCAGCGAATCCGGAACTACCCAAAACGACAGATAGTCCAACGATGATTGGACGAATAATGCTCATGTGCTTTCCCCATCATTAGAAATGCTGGCCCTTAAGCCCGTGGTACGACAACGACGTATTTCTGCTTCGCTGATGCGGCCCCCGGCAGGCCTATTGTTTTTGACCAGTACTACCTTTCTGGCGTGCGCCTTTATCCCAACGTCATCGACTGATCAGCCGCGCACCGTCGGTGGAAGACTGAGCGCCGCATCGACCATCGACGTTGCTTTCTTGAAATCGAAGTTGCGGAACACGTTCTGCTTCACCAGAAAGGATGCACCGCCATAGAATTTTTCATATTGCTGATGGCGGTTGCCGAATTCGGTTCCGATGAAGTCCCAGGCCATCCGCATCAGCGCCACCCGGCTGCGGGCATCCGACGATGCAGAGGCCATGAAACGCTCCATGTCCGGGCCGGTTTCAGCGCCGTCAAAGTCCTTGCTGGACGAAGGCAGGCTGATCATTGCCGCGCCGGTCAACTCGCGAATAATGTCGATCATCTTCGGGTTGAGTTCCGATTGCAGGGCCATCACCGAATAAAGCGCGGTTTTCGATGGCCAGACCACGCCCTTGTCGTCGATGGTGGCCATGACTTCCTGAGACTGCAGCATACCTTCCACGATTGAAACGAGCGCGGCGAGCTCGCCCATCTGAACCTGGACAGCAGGGTTGCTGTCATTCCCGGTCATCTCGTTCATGCGCTTCGCAAGCCCGGCCATGAAGCGCAGCTTGGTGACGTAGCGGGCCTGGGCCTGCAGGTTCCCGTAAAGATGCGCGGGCGTCTTCCACCACTGATCCCGGCAAACTTCGAGATTGCGGTAGATGAACACGTGCTCCCAGGGGATGAACACATTATCGAGCACGACGAAGCAGTCGCTTTCGTCGAAACGGCTGGAGAGCGGATAATCCATGTCGCTATCCGCCTGCAGTGCAAATGGCCGCCGGGGATATAGCCGGACACCTTCAGCATTCATCGGCATGGCTACGCCGATGGCGTAATTCTCATCGCCGGGCTGAAGCGGATGGATGCAGCTCAGGTAGACATAGTCGGAAAAAACACCGCCGGTCGCCAGTTGCTGCGCGCCCGATACCACAATGCCACCGTCACGCTCCTTCACAACACCGGCATACAG
>JAEWCJ010000055.1 GCA_023390695.1 Pseudomonadota bacterium
AAACAAAAGCCGATCCCGTTGAAAATGCAACGGGATCGGCCGCTCGCGGTTCAGTGATGCGAATGCCCGCCGGCCTTCGGCGCGCCGCCGCCGATCGGCCCGACCCGGTATTCGACCTCCACCGTTCCGGCTTTTTCGAACACCAATGTTCCCTTGACCGTCTCGCCTTCCTTCAAGCCCCGCTTCAGGTCCACGAACATCACGTGATAACCGCCGGGCTTGAGTTCGACGCTGGTGCCGGGCGCGATGTCCAGGCCCTTGGGCAGATGGCGCATCTTCATCACGCCGCCCTCCACCGACATGTCGTGCACTTCGAAGCGCCCGGCCATCGGCAGCGTGCCGCCGATCAGGCGATCCGCCTCCTTGCCCTCATTGATGATCTTCATGTAGCCGCCCGCGACCTTGGCGCCGCCCGGCGTCGCGCGGATCCACGGCGTGTCGATGGTCAGCGTCCCGGCCTTCACGCTTGCCGAGGCATGATTGTCCGGCGCCGCCTTCTGCGCCACCACCGTCAATACCGGTGCGGGCGCCTTCAGCGCATGCGCATCCTGGCCCGCTGCCGGAATCTCCGCCCAGCGCGCCTCGCCCTTCTCGCATTCCTGCGTCACCGGAAAATAGATCCGGCCTGCCGGCAGATCGGCGGCAAGAAAACCGGAGAAGGCGAATTCATCGAAATGCTCGTCCGGAAGCTTGCCGCTCCAGACGATCTCCTTCACGCCCTCGGAAAGCTGCGCATTGTGATAATAGGGATAGGTCTTGGCATAGGGTCCCTTCGCCGTCTCAAGCTGCCAGCCCGCTTTCGGCATCGGCTTGACCGCGATCATGCCTTCCGGGATTTGCACCCGCACTTTCAGCGTCGCCGTGCCGTCGCATCCATGCGGCACGCGCAGCACCGCCTTGTAGGGCGCGCCCGCCCTCGCCTCGCGCGTCTCCAGCGTGATATGGGCGTGAGCCGCGGCAGCCAGCAGCGGCCCCGCGAGCAACGCGGCAGCGGCGGTTTTGAAAACGACGTGAATCATTGTCATGCTCCTTCTGATCGATCGGGTTACCATTTGAATTTCGCTCCCGCGTAGACGGCGCGGCCGGTGCCCGGCTCGAAAAGGGGCAGCGTCGGATTGGCCACGTTGATGATGCTGGCGCTGGCGATATAGGCCTTGTCGGACAGGTTGCGGCCTTCGACATAGACCGAGAAATTCTTGCCGTTGTCGTAGCCGGCCTTCAGGCCCCAGAGCGCATAGCGTTCGGTCGTCAGCGTATTGGCGCTGTCGACGTAATAGGCTTCCGGAACCCATTCGACATTCGGCCCGATATAAAATCCGGCGGGATGTTTGTAGAGGATTTCGCCGCGGAAATAGTGACGCGGTGCGCCCGGCAGTTCGTTGTTGCCGTATAGGGGGTCGCCGTCGAAGAAGAAATCGTTCAACGTATAGGCGACGTTGAGCCACAGCTTGTCCGCATCGCCGCCGTTGACGAATATCGACTTCAGCACCGCCGCACCGAAGCCCGCCTCGATCCCCTGATGCACTGTGCGCTCGGCATTGCTGACGGTGCAGTTATTGAAGGCGCTGTAGAGGCATTGCAGCTCGTTACGGATTTCCGCGCGATAGAGCGCCAGATCCCATGTGTAGTCCGGGCGCTGGCCGCGCGTTCCGATTTCATAGGTGGTCGCGCGCTGGGCCTTGACGCTGTCGAAGGCGATGGCGGGATTGCCTGGCCCCGACACGCTTTCGCCGAAACTGGGCACTTCGGCGCTGCGCGAAATATTGGCAAAGACCTGCGCCGCCGGATCGACATCCCAGAGCAGCCCGAATTTCGGCGACCAGATATCGAACTGCGTGCTGCCCGGCTGGCTGCCGACGATATTCGCGCGGTCGCGGGTCGCATGCAGGAACTGCGTCCCGGTCACCACGGCGACATTCGGCAGAAAATAGAACGAGTTCTCGGCATAGGCCGACAGATTTCGGGACGTGTCGGTCGAGGCGGACAGCAGCGCACCTTTCACCGCGCCGGGATTGTTCTGGAATTGCCGGTTGTCGATTGTGCCGTTGAGGATGTTGACGCCGGCCACCAGCCGGTTGCGGTAGCCCCCGATCTGCCGGTCATCGACGACGCGACCGAAACCGCCGTAATCCCGGTAGCTGTAATCCAGCCACTGGAAGATGGGATGCATCAGGTGACGGTTCACCGTGAACAGGCCGACATCGGCCACCGTATCGCCGAAGCGGAACGTGGTCTTGTTGGCGACCCGGCTTGAATTGATGTTGCGCTGCCAGTCGTTGGCGACATTGAGCGCCGCCGCCGTGCGCGGCGAGGACAACGCGCTGCTCCGGGTCACCGAGCCCGGAATTTGCTGTTCGATCGTGTTGCCGTTGAAATAGAAGCGCGTCTCCACATCGGGCGAGAACCGGTAGCCGATATTGGCAAAGCCGCGCATCAGGTTGCCGGCGCTGTGGTCGCGGAAACCGTCCTGTTCCTGCCACGAGCCGGTGACGAAATAGTCGAACGGGCCGAAAGCCGCGCCTGAACTTGCCTGCGCCCTGCGGTAGCCGAAACTTCCGCCATCGACGCTGCCGGCAAGCGGGCTCGCGTCGCGGCCGCTGGGCGTGACGAAATTGATCGCACCGCCAAGCGAGTTGGCGCCGAAACGCAGCGCATTCGCTCCGCGAAAGACTTCGGCGAACCGGTAGGCGGTCGGATCCACTTCCTGCAGATCGAAATAGCCGTCCGCCGTATTGATCGGGATGCCGTCCATGTAGAGCTGCAGGCTGCGGCCGTGAAAGTTGCGCGACAGGCCGGACCCGCGGATCGAAAGACGGGCATCCTCGCCCCATTTCGGCTGCGCCCAGAAACCCGGCACATAATCCAGCATGTCCTTCACGGTCGCCGCCGGCGTATTTTTCCAGACCTCGTCCGGCACGATGGCGACGGCACCGGGCGTCTGCGCGATCTGCGCGCGCGCCTCGCCCAGCGTCGGAA
>JAEWCJ010000111.1 GCA_023390695.1 Pseudomonadota bacterium
GACCCCCACCCCCAACCCCTCCCCACAAGGGGGAGGGGGCATTCCGTGCCTGCTGCCAGTTCATTGTCGACCTTTTGCGGAATCCGCGCTGATGCCTGTTCTCGAAATTCTCGCCATCTTGATGCTGGTGTCGTTCTTCGTGCTGCTGATGGCCGGCATTCCGGTCGGGCTGACGCTGGCGGTGTCCGGTCTGGTCTTCGGCTATCTCGGTTTCGGCAGCCTGCTGTTCAATCTGCTGCCGAGCCGCATCTTCGGCGTGGTGACCAATTCGACTCTGCTCGCCATCCCGTTATTCGTGTTCATGGGGATGATGCTGGAGCGCTCGAAGCTCGCGGAAGACCTGATGGAGGTGATCGGGCATCTCGCCGGCTCGCTGCGTGGCGGGCTCGGCATCGGCATCGTTCTCGTCGGCGTGCTGCTCGGCGCCACCACCGGCATTGTCGGCGCGACCGTGGTCACGCTCGGCCTGCTGACGCTGCCCGGCATGCTGAAGCGCGGCTACGACAAGGGCGTGTCGTGCGGCGTCATCTGCGCCTCGGGCACCTTGGGGCAGATCATCCCGCCCAGCCTGGTGCTGATCCTGCTCGCCGACATTCTCAATGAATCCGTCGGCACCCTGTTCGCCGCGGCGATGATCCCCGGCCTGATGCTGGCCGGCATCTATGTTCTCTACATTATCGTTCTCGGCATCGTCCGGCCGGAGCTGGTGCCCGCCATCCCGAAGGAGGAGCGGGCGCTGGTGTCGCAGCGCGATCTGGCCGTCAAGCTGCTGCGCGTGGTGGCGCCACCGGTCGGTCTTGTTTTCGCGGTGCTCGGTTCGATCATTGCCGGCGTCGCCGCCCCGTCGGAAGCCGCCGCGATGGGCGCGCTCGGCTCGATCCTCGTGGTCGCGGTCGGACGCCGGCTGACCTGGAAGGTGCTGCGCGAGACCGTTCAGGCCACCACCAAGATCACCGCGATGATGATGTTCATCCTGATCTGCGCGCAGGCCTTTGCGCTCGCGTTCCGGGGCCTGGAGGGCGAAAGGCTGGTGCTGGATTTCTTCGCGCTGCTGCCGGGCGGCACCAATGCCGACATCTGGTTCGTGATGTTCATCATCTTCGTGCTCGGCTTCTTCATCGAGTGGATCGAGATTTCCTACATCGCGGTGCCGATGTTCCTGCCGGTCTTCCTGCAGGCCAATGTCGACATGGTGTGGCTGGCGATGCTGATCTGCGTGAACCTGCAGACCTCGTTCCTGACCCCGCCTTTCGGCTGGGCGCTGTTCTTCCTGCGCGGCGTGGCGCCGCCGGAGGTGTCGACCGGCGACATCTATCGCGGCGTCATTCCCTTCATCGGGATGCAGTTGATCGCGCTGGCACTGGTCTTTTTCTTTCCGGCACTGGCGACCTGGCTGCCAAAGGCCATCGGGTGGTAGCGGCCTGAATCCCTATTGTTTGCGATCGGCAATGCGCTAGCCTTCGCTGGTTCGGGGACGCGCGTGAACCTGCGGGCCCGGAATCCAGACCAAGGACTGGGAGCTTGTGGCCGGAATCCGGGTTCGCGCGTGTCGCGCGCGTTCGGCACGACGGCGCATTTTGAGGACCGCAGTTCGGGATATCGCATGCCGCACATCACCCGGCGGGATTTCTTCAACGGCATGGCGCTGACCGTCGCGGCCGGCCTGACGCCGGCGGCGCAGCTCGCCGCATCGCCCTCACGCTACCCGCCGGCGCTGACCGGAATGCGCGGCCATCACGACGGCTCGTTCGAGGCCGCGCACGATCTGCGCGACGGGCAGGTGCCGTCCTTCGACACTGTCCCCGTCGAGGAACGCTACGATCTGGTCGTGGTCGGCGCCGGCATCAGCGGCCTCGCCGCGGCCTTCTTCTATCGCAGGCAGAACCCGCAGGCGCGCATCCTCATTCTCGACAATCACGACGATTTCGGCGGCCACGCCAAGCGCAATGAGTTCACGTATAAACGCCGCCTGCTGCTCAGCTATGGCGGCTCGGAGTCGCTGCAATCGCCGAAGGCGCTGTACAGCGCGGTGGCAAAGGGGCTCCTGAAGGATCTCGGCGTCGACATCGCCCGCTTCGAGACCGCGTTTGAGCGCAAGCTCTATCCCTCGCTCGGCCTGTCGCGCGGCGTGTTCTTCGGCAGGGAAGCCTTCGGCCGCGATGTGCTGGTGACCGGCGATCCGGCGACGACGGTGGCGGACGACCTCACGCCCGAACTCCTCAACGCCAGGCCGCTCGCCGAATTCATCGCCGGCTTTCCCTTGCCGGACGCTGACAAGGCGAGGCTGCTTGCGCTCTACGATCCGGAACAGGATCCGCTTGCCGGCAAGACGGCGGAGGAGAAACTCGCGCTGCTGGAGAAGACCAGCTACCGCGACTATCTGATCAAAGTTTGCGGTTGCAGCGAGGCGATCGCCAATTGCTTTCATGGCCGCTCGCTGGATTTCACCGCGCTGGCCAGCGACATGATCCCGGCGTCCTTCGCGCGCGAGATGGGCTTTCCGGGTTTTGCCGGGCTCGGCTTGCCGGAGGACTCGAGCCCCGAGCGCGACGAGCCCTATATCTATCACTTCCCCGACGGCAATGCGTCGCTGGCGCGTCTCATGGTGCGGGCGCTGGTGCCGGGCGTGGCGCCCGGCAAGACCATGGACGACATCGTGCTGGCGCGATTCAAATATGATCGTCTCGACCGGCCGGATCAGCGCGTGCGTATCAGCCTCGACAGCATCTGCGTCAAAGTGAAGAACGGCGGCGGCGTTGTCGATCTTGTCTATCTCCGCAATGGCAAGCCTCATCGCGTGCAGGGGCGGCACGCCATTCTCGCCTGTTTCAACATGGCGATCCCCTACATGATGCCGGAATTGCCGGAAGCCCAGCGCAACGCGCTGCTGCGCAACGTCAAGGCGCCGCTGGTCTATACCAAGGTGGTTCTGCGCGACTGGCAGGCCTTCGCCAAACTCGGCGTGCACGAAATCTCAGCGCCGATGTCGTT
This sequence comes from Pseudomonadota bacterium, assembly GCA_023390695.1. Next base: position 2,992 of record JAEWCJ010000111.1, read on the forward strand.
CCATTGCCGCGTGAAGCTCGATTATCCGGTCAGCCTCGGCGGCTACAAACATCCGCGCAAGCCGGCGGAGCCGATCTGCGTGCACATGGTGCATGTGCCGAACGAATCCAGTCCCGGCATGGAGGCGCGCGACCAGTTCCGGCTCGGCCGCATGCAGTTGCTGGAGATGACCTTCGCCGATTTTGAGAAACATATCCGCGGCGACCTCGATCGCATGCTGGGGCCGGGCGGCTTTTCCAGCAGGCGCGACATCGCCGCGATCACCGTGAACCGCTGGTCGCACGGCTATTCCTACGGCGCGAACTCGCTGTTCGACGACGGCGATCACGAGGAGACGGTGAAGGCGGCGCGCAAGCCGCTGGGCCGCGTCGCCATCGCCAATTCCGATGCCGATTGGCACGCCTATGCGCATACCGCGATCGATCAGGCCGAGCGCGCGGTGCGCGAGGTGATGGGAAGTTAGTGCGGTGTGAGTGGCACGGGTCACCTCTCCCTGAAGGGGGAGGTCGGCGCGTCAGCGTACTGAGCCCGCTCCCTCCCCCCTTGCGGGGGAGGGCTGGGGAGGGGGGTGAGCGACATGGCGATGATGTCGCGTTTTAAACGACCTCCACCCCTGTTCCCCTCCCCCACAAGGGGGAGGGGAACAGGCTGAGGTTGCCGCGCGTCTATGGATGTCACTTCACCCCGTGCGCCGTCACCAGCGCGTGCACGTTGGCGTCGAACAGCGAGATGTAATCGTCGGTGTTCGGCAGCATGCCGACCGAGCCGGCCAGCTCCACCACCTTGGCGCCGGTCTGCTTGGCGATGCGCTTCACGTGGCGCTCCGGCTGGCCGGCTTCGCTGATGATCAGCTTGATCTTCTGCTCCTTCATCAGCTTGGTGACGTCGCGCATGTGCCAGCGCTTGGGATGCGCGCGGTCGCGCAGCACAATGAAGTCGACGATGTTGAGTCCGAAGCGGTGCGCGAAATAGCTCCAGTCGTCCCAGAAGGCGACCAGCGGTTCGCCGCGCAAAGGCGCGAGCCGCGCCGTCCATTCGTTCAGCTTGGAATTCAGCCGGTTCAGGAAGGCCTGCCGGTTGTTCTCGTAATATTGCCGGTTGGCGGGATCGAGCGCCGAGATGGTCTTCTGGATTTCGGCGGTGATCGCGTCGGCGGTTTTCGGATCCAGCCAGTAATGCAGGTTGGCGCTGCCGCGCGAGGCGCGGCGCGTCTGCGCGAAGGCGGCGGAGACGCCGAGCGGATCGTTGGCGATGGCGAGGGAGGCGTCGATATGCCCGTCTTCGCCGCGCTCGATGCCCATGCGGCCGTTCTTCAGCGCCGAGCGCGCCAGCAGCTTGTCGAACCAGGGGTCGATGGCGGAGCCGGCCCGCACCACTGCGCGCGCGCCCTTGAGGATGGCAACGTCCTGCAGGCGCGGCTGATAATTCTCCACCCGCTCGCCGGGCGGCACCAGACTGGAAACGACGACGCGTTCGGCGCCGACCGCCTTGACCAGGCTGCGCAGATCGGCGGATGTCGTCACCACGCGCAGACGCTCCTGCGCCCAGCCCGTTGTCGCGAATCCGCAGAGAAAAACGATTAAAAATGCAAGTCTTTTCATGATCCAGCCCCACAAGGCATTATAGGGCCCCGCCGCCGATCGTTCCACTGCGAACGTCGAACCCACATCCTGCCGCCAGGAAAGCACCGGACATGTCGGACCGCCGTCACATTTGCTTTGCGTCTTGCTGGGGCCTCGTCGCCTGGATGCTGTGTCTTGTCGCGGCGGCGCCGGCTCATGCGCAGGGGCGGTCGTTTCCCTATGACCAGGAACTGCATCTGGATGTCGATCTCGTGCGCGGCGCCCAGCGTGTGCCCGGCCTGCAGATCTCGCCGCGGGGCCATGTCGAGATCGATCTGTGGTGCGTGAGCGGCACCGGGCGCGCGGTCATTGCCGACAACAGCATCACCATCGTGCCGACCGGCATGCGCGACAATCAATGTTCGCAAGATCGCCTGCTGCGCGACAAGGAACTGCTCGACCAGATCACGCAGGTGACGAGCTGGCGCTGGGAAGGACAGATGCTGCTGCTGGTCGGCCCGCAGTCATTGCGCTATCGCCCGGCGTCGAATTAGCGTTCGGTTGCGACCGCGGGCACTTCTCAGGCCGGCGGCGCGCGAAATTTGATCCATCGGAGTCTATTTCAAATGATTGCGTCTTCAGTTCAGGCGAAGCCGGTCCGCTGTGTTGGCACTGCGCTATTCGCCGTGCTTCTTGTGGCAACACCCCCCGCGCTGCGTGCGCAGCCCGATCCATTCGCGAATGCTCCGACCGGTACGCTGACGGTGACGATCGAGGTGACGGGCCAGAACCGTTACGTCGCAGCGAACAAGGTCGAATGGCACGAGTTGAGTGTATCGCGGCGATTGCGGCTGGACATGCCGATGGTCCGGGGCGGCACCGCGCCGGTTGGATTCGGCACGTCGCCGAAGACAAAAGCGATCCAGGAGGCGGCGTCGAAGCCGTCGGCCGGCATGGCTGAGATGCAGAAGGCGATGGAAGCCTGCAACGGCAACCAGCAATGCCTGATGCAGGAAGGCATGAAATTCGCGCGCCTGATGCAGCAAGGGAAGATGGAGATGCCGAAGGGGCCGGCGATGGCCGACAAGGATCGCTTCCATCACTGGATGACGGATCGCCGCCGCCCGTGCGCGGCCGGGTCTATCGCGGTCGACGATAAGGGTCACGGCATGGTCATCTCGCCGCCGAAGCCCGCCGCTCCGTTCAATTACCGGCGCACCGGCGAGGTTAAACTGCCTGCGGAGCTGCAACCTATCATCGAAAAGGTGTGTTCGGCGACGCTCGCGATCGACACGAAAGATGGCGTGCTGGACATCGGCGTCCCCGGGCTCACGGTGCCGGTGCAGCTGACCTATAGTGGCAACGCATTCGGAACTGAAAGCGGCCGGTCGGTGGTCGTTGCGGAAGGCGTCAAGAACGGCGTCCAGGTCGGTGCCTTTGACCTGTTCGATTTCCAAGTCGATCCATCGGCCAAGAGCATGAACGGCGAACGGCGGATCGAACGCGTCGGCGAGGTGACGCATGCCGGCGGCAATGGCGTGACGCCGGTGAGCGCCCATGTGACGTGGAGTTTTGTCCTGCACTAGCGTCGGGCAGGCCGGGCGGCAAGTCCGTCGCCAGAAGTGTCACCGGCGCGGACAAGGTCGCGGAGGAGGGCGTCACCCTTGGTATCACCCTTGGCGCCGCCCGCCGCGATGCGGCGTGCGCTGCGGTCTTCCGGCGCTTGATCTTCCGGATGGCGCGACGATCCGCGAGGATGTGGAGG
>JAEWCJ010000254.1 GCA_023390695.1 Pseudomonadota bacterium
GCCCTGAACAGACATAGCCTATGAAGCGCTCCAAACCCGCCCCGCAAGCCCTCAAACTCGGCAAACAGACGCCGCTCCCGGCCTCACCGGACGCGGCGACGCTCGATGCCGTCCCCAATCCGCATCCGGACACCAGCTATGTGGTCCGTTTTGTGATGCCGGAATTCACCGCGCTCTGCCCGATCACCGGCCAGCCGGATTTCGCGCATTTCGTCATTGACTATGTCCCGAACAAGCGCCTGATTGAGTCGAAGTCGTTAAAGCTATATTTGAACAGCTTCAGAAATCACGGCGCCTTTCATGAGGACTGCACGGTGAAGATCGGCAAGGCGCTAGTCGCGCTGCTCAAGCCGCGCTGGCTGCGCATCGGCGGCTATTGGTATCCGCGCGGCGGCATGCCTATCGACGTCTTCTGGCAGGCCGGCAAATTGCCGGCGGGTGTCTGGGTGCCAGACCAGGGCGTCGCGCCCTATCGCGGGCGCGGCTGATCAGACCACAGCAACGGGTGCCCGCCGCAAGCGGCGCGAGCAAACAAAACCGGTCACGGCAATAACGACGGCCCCAATGAGCAGCATCGGGGTCTTGCCGACATAGGCAAAGCCGACGCCATACACGACCGGCCCGACCGCCTGCCCCAGGAAGAAAAAGGCGGAATGCAGCGCCATGGCCGAACCGCGCGCCGCCGGGGCCAACTCGCTCGCAAAGACCTGGATGCTGCCGTGCAGCCAATACATTCCGAATCCCATCACCACAAAGACGAGGAATTCGACAGGCCAAGACAGCCGCAAACTGATGGCCACAAAGCAAAAGGCCATGATCAGACCGCCACCACGCATCAGGCGGGTTTCGCCGACACGTGACAGCAGCCATCCGACGACAAAGGTGTAGATGATCGCGCCAGTGCCGAATCCGGCCAGCACAATGCCCGCAATAGATGCGCGGGTCTCTCCCGCCTCCAGCAACAACGCCGCCACATGCGGGAACAGGCCAAACACGAACAGCGCCTCGAAAAACACGGCGCCAAAGCAGACCGCCGCCTGCGGATTGCCGAAGATTGCGCGGTAATTCGGACCGATGGCGGAGAGATCGAAGCCCGTCGTCTCCTCCTTCGGCAGATTCCAGAACCCGATAACGGTCGCGATCACGACGAGGACGCCAAGCCCGCCGGTGACCACGAACACCGCGCGCCAGCCGGCGAGATCGCCGACGATGCCCGCGACCGACGATCCGAGCAGATTGCCGACCATCGCTGCAGCCAGCAGACGGCTGAGCGCCACTTGCCGCATCTTGATCGGAACGCGATCCCCGGCAGCGGCAAGTGCTATCGGAAAAATCCCGCCCGCGGCGATACCGGCGGCAATGCGTGACGCCAGCAGCACGGTGTAGTTCGGCGCGACCGCGCTGACCGCAGCCGACGACACCAGCAAGACAAGGCATATCGTCATCAGCCGAGTCTTGCTCATCATGTCGGCGAGCGCGCCGAGCATCGGCTGCATGAGAGCATAAGGCAGCGCGAAGGCGGAGGACAACAGCGCCGCGGTCGCAATCTCGACCGACAATCCGTCGGCAATCTGCGGGATCACAGGATCGACGGATCGTGTGAACAGCGACGTCACGAAAACGATAAGCGCGACGACGGTGAGTTCGCGGGTCATGTCGGAAATACGAGCGGCTGCTTGGTTCGGGATTCGAGGCGGAAAACTAGCTCTTCGCAAGCCGGTCGAAGGCGACCAGCCTTTTCAAGAGTGCTTCCATGTCCTTCAACGCGATCATGTTCGGCCCATCCGAGGGTGCCTTGTCCGGATCCTGATGCGTTTCGATGAACACGCCGGCAACGCCGACCGCGACTGCGGCGCGCGCCAGCACTTCCACATACTCGCGCTGGCCGCCGGACGATGTGCCCTGCCCGCCTGGCTGCTGCACCGAATGCGTGGCGTCGAAGATAACCGGCGCACCGGTTTTCGCCAATTCAGGCAGCGCACGCATGTCGGAGACCAGCGTGTTATAGCCGAACGAAACGCCGCGCTCGGTGACCAGCACATTGCGATTGCCGGCGCTGGTGATCTTCTCGACCACGTTCTTCATATCCCAGGGCGCCAGGAACTGCCCCTTCTTTACATTGACCACGCGGCCGGTCTGCGCCGCCGCGATCAGAAGATCGGTCTGCCGGCAGAGGAATGCGGGAATCTGCAGCACATCGACGGCTTCGGCGATGGCCGCGCATTGATCCGCTTCGTGCACGTCGGTGAGCACCGGCAGATCCAGTGCCGAGCGGATCTCCGCGAAGATCGGCAAGGCGGCCTCAAGGCCGATGCCGCGCGCGGCTCGCGCGGAGGTACGATTGGCCTTGTCGAAACTCGTCTTGAAGACCAGGCCGATCCCGACCCGCGCGGCGATTTCTTTCAGCGCGGTGGCGATCTCGATGGCGTGATCGCGGCTTTCGAGCTGGCAGGGGCCGGCGATCAACGTCAGCGGCAGATCATTGCCGAAGCGGACCTGGCCCGTTTGCACGACCGGATTTGGAAGAAGTCTGGCGTCCACGTATTTGTCCTCGCGGCGGGACCATGCCCCCGGCCCGTGCCGGAATCAACAAGCCTCAAACCGGGGCAGCCATGCGTCCGTCAGGACGCTCTTTCAGGCCGGATTTGCCGCCTCGAACACCACGGCGACGCCCATCGCCTGTTCCGGTCCGACGATCAGGCGGCCACGCTCCTCACGGAGCGGGAGGCGCCCCTCGGACAGGGCCTCACGCACACTGGTCAGGCTCGCCGTCGTGACCCGCAGCGCCGCCAGCCGTGCACCCTGCGTCACCGCCGGCGGCGTGGCGCCGAAATGATTGCGATAGGCCAGCGGATCCATGACCTGCACGTCGCCGCGCGGAGTCTGGATGGTGATGCCGCTGGAGGTCGACTGCATATCGCGCTCGCCCGTGAGCGCCGCCAAAAAGATGTGATGATCGGTCGGATTATCCGCGACCAGAACGGCTCCGGCGACACCGGTCACGCCGTTGCGATGCTGCTGGAACGCGGGATTCCAGAAATTCTCCGGATAATGCTGCTGACAGACGGCGAAGTTGCATTCCGGCGCCCGTTGATCGCGGGCGAAAGCAAGCGAGAACGCGACTTTCACCTCCGAACCGTCCGGCCGCTTGCCGGCGCGTTCGAAGCGGACCGCATCCGCCGTTCCAATTCCCGTCTTCGCAAATTGCTTGGCGTCCTGTTCGGCGTCGTGACTTTCCAGAATCAGCAGCGAGAATCCCTGTCCGTGCTGCAGGAATGACTGGTTGAAGCGTCCGAACTGAATCGAGATGGTGTCATCGCCGAGTTTCTCCGGCTCCGCGACGGTCAGGAGTTCCACGAAGAATCCGGGCATCTGCACAATATGATTGTGCGTGCCCCAAGGATGCCGGTTGCGGGCGCCCACGCTGAAGCCGAGCCGGCGATAGAGATCCGCCGCGGCGTCGAGGTCGCGTACGGCATGAACGATGTGATCCAGGCCGCGGGCCATCGAATTCCTGCAAGGTAGCTAGGGACTGCACAGCATATAGCCCCCGATTCGGGTGAGCGCGAGACGCGTTCCCGCCGCGGGCGCCAATCTTGCCCGCATCCACCACCGCTCAGTCGATCAGGAATGTCTTTTCCGAAGAATCGAAGATCAGGCGTTCACCCGTGAGCAGGCGCACATGCAGCTCGGCCCGGTCACCATTCATGTATTGCACGGGCGGACCAACGACCAATTGATGGGTCCGCAGCAGCGAATCCCAGACCGTCGGAAAATCCGACTCCTGAATCGCGGCCTTGCATTGCCGCAAAAGGTCGTCGGACGAACGCGCCATTACCCGGTCTCCATGCTGTCGCAAGACAGCATGATCAAAACGAACGCAGGGATTGCGCCTTGATCTGGATCAAGCCCGGCCGTCAGACCAGCCGGCTCCGCACCACCGCCGCTTCGATGAAGGAGGCAAACAGCGGGTGCGGTTCGAAGGGCCGCGACTTCAGTTCCGGATGAAACTGCACGCCGACGAACCAGGGATGGCCTTCATATTCGACGGTTTCCGGCAGCAGCCCGTCGGGCGACATGCCGGCGAAGCGCATGCCGTGTTGCTCGAGGCGGTCCTTGTAGCGGGCGTTCACTTCATAGCGGTGCCGGTGCCGCTCCGAAATTTCAGTGGAGCCGTAAATCTCCGCGATGCGGCTGCCGCGGCTGAGGCTCGCCTTGTAGGCGCCGAGACGCATCGTGCCGCCGAGATCGCCGCCGGCCTTGCGCGTCTCCAATTCGTTGCCACGCATCCATTCCGTCATCAGGCCGACCAGCGGCTCCGAGGTCTCGCCGAATTCGGTCGAGTTGGCCTTTTCGATGCCGCACAGATTGCGCGCGGCCTCGATGACCGCCATCTGCATGCCGAAGCAAATGCCGAAATAGGGAACGTCGCGTTCGCGGGCAAATTGCGCCGCCTTGATCTTGCCTTCCGCACCGCGCTGACCGAAGCCGCCCGGCACCAGAATGCCGTTGACGTGTTCGAGGAACGGCGCGGGATCCTCGCGCTCGAACACCTCCGACTCGATCCAGTCGAGATTGACCTTCACCTTGTTGGCGATGCCGCCATGCGACAGCGCCTCGATCAGCGACTTATAGGCATCCTTCATGCCGGTGTACTTGCCGACGATCGCGATCGTCACCTGCCCTTCCGGATTGCGGATGCGCTCATTGATCGTCCGCCAGGTCGTCAGATCGGGCGGGGTTTTGTCCTCGAGCCCGAAAGCCGAAAGGACTTCGCGGTCGAGGCCGGCGGCATGATAAGCCTCGGGAACGGCGTAGATGTTGTCGACATCGCGCGCTTCGATGACCGCGCTTTCACGCACGTTGCAGAACAGGCCGAGCTTGCGGCGCTCTTCCGGCGGGATCGGACGATCGGTGCGGCAGAGCAGAATGTCGGGCTGAATGCCGATGGAGCGCAGTTCCTTCACCGAATGCTGGGTCGGCTTGGTCTTCAGTTCGCCCGCGCTCGGAATATAGGGCAGCAG
>JAEWCJ010000382.1 GCA_023390695.1 Pseudomonadota bacterium
GTGCTGCCCCGCGCGTCGATGCCGAGTTCGAGCGCCCTCTTCTTCACTTCCGGATCGGCCAGCACTTCGTTCAGCGCCTTGTTGAGCGTGGCGACCACATCCGCCGGCGTGCCGGCAGGCGCGAAAATCGCGTTCCAGGAAGTCACGTCAAATCCGGGAACGGACGACGCTACCGTCGGCGTGCCGGGCAGATACTCGGCCGGCTTCGGACCCGACGTACCGACGGCGATGATCTTCTTGCCCTCCAGGCCGCCGCGCACGGCGGCATAGAATTCCGCCGCCACCTGCACGTCGTTGCGTTCGAGTGCGATCATGACTTCGCCGCTGTTCTTGAACGGAACGATCACGGCATTGATGCCCGCCGACGACTTGAACAATTCGGCGCCGAGATTCTGACTCGAGCCCGCGGCGATGGTGCCGATATTCAATTGGCCCGGTTTGTTCTTCGCTGCCTTGATGAATTCACCCAGCGTCTTGTAGGGACCGGCGGCGCTGGTGGTGAAGATCAGATCGAAATAACCCATGCTCGAGACCGGCACGAAATCCTTGACCGGATCGAACGGCAGGCTCTTGAACAGACCGACGCTGACGGCGGTGCCGTTCGAGAGCACCGCCAGCGTATAGCCGTCGGCCGGCGCCTGCAGCACCGCGCGCGCCGCGGTGATGCCGCCCGCACCCGGATTGTTCTCCACCACAAAACGCTGGCCGAGCTTGTCGCCGAGCTTCTCAGCCACCAGGCGTGTCGTGATGTCGGCAACGCCGCCCGCGCCGAAGGGCAGGATGATCTTCACCGGCCTGTCCGGATATTTCGCCAGCGCCGGCAACGTTGAAACGGCCAAGGGCGCGGCCGCCAGGCCGGCGCTCAGCAGAACCCGGCCCAGCCATCTGCGCGTGATATGTCGGCAAGACATCAGCAATCCTCCCTTACGAGCAAAATCGAATGACACAATGACCGAAGGATGCCTGTTCAGATCTCCTTGCCAAGCTTGCGGTCGAGAGAGAACGGACCTCCACCGCGCAACACCATGGCAAGGAAGATCAGGCCCCAGAACAAGGGGTATTCATAGCCGCGATTGTTCCACGCATAGCCGTTCGGCACGTGAACCCAGATGATGACAAGAAACTCGACGACAAGCAGCGCGGCGATCGGACGCGTGAACAGCCCGAGCATGATCAGGATCGCACCGGCGGTTTCGAGAAAGATCACCACATAGGCGAGCAGCAGCGCGGGTTCGATGCCGCGCTTGGCGAGACTTCCCGCGGCGAAGGCCTGCGCGCCGGCCATGAGCTTAGGCCAGCCATGCGTGAACAGAATCGCTCCGGCGGTGATCCGGATCAGCGGCCAGTAATACTGAGCGAAATCTTCGTAGAAGGCACCCAAAGCCGGAATGATGGGCTTCGGATCGCTGCCTTTGTCGGCGTAGTTCATGATGGTCCCCCCTGAAAATTTTGTATTGCCATGAATGCTACGCAAACCAGCGAGCGGATTTCAATGGCGCTTCTATTGCCAGTTCAGCCGGGCCATGATGGCGCGGCCCAGGACCCAGTCCTTGTCTTCCTCGGACAGGAACTTGAGCTCCTCGGTGAAATGCGTCAGGCGTTGCCGATATGACGCCTTGGCAAATCCGTTGGTGACGTCTGTTCCCCAATAGCAGCGCTGCGGCCCATAGGCGTCATAGAAGCGCTGAATGAAGCCGTTCATGTCACGGAACGGATACGACTCCGCGGAATAGGAGGGCGCCGCCGATACTTTCGCCGACACATTCGGATATTTAGCGAGCGCGAGTGCGGCATCAACCGCTTCCGGAATCTTGCCTTCTTTCACCACTTGAGAAGACAGCCCCATGTGATCGACGATCAACGTCAGCCGGGGATGCTTCTCGGCAATCTTCGCGAACTCAGGCAACGTGCCCGCCGTCAGGAACATGATCGGGATATTCGCCTGTTCGGCCGCCGGCCACAGCCAGTCCGTCGTCCCGTCGGTGAGCGCTTTTGCGGCACCACCCAGGAATGTGAGGCGGATTCCAAGCACGCCGGGCTGGCTTTTCCACTTCGTCAATTGCTCGACGGTCATCGGCGTCTTGAGCGGGATACGTCCCATCACGCCAAAGCGGCCGGGATACCGCTTGACGGCTTCCAGCGCTTCATCGATGCGATCGCCGACCCAGCTCGGCGGCACCAGGATCGCGCGATCCACGCCGGCCTCGTCCATCATGGGCACAAGGCGCTCGACCGTGAATGGCTCCGGAAGCTGTGGCACCGCATTCGGCACCCACGGCAGGTCGGGCGTATTGGCTTTCCAGATATGCACCTGTGAATCGACAATGACACGCCGCCGCGCCGCGGGGACCGTCGTCTGAGCCGAAACCTGCTGCGAGCCATAGGCCGCCATCGTCAGACCTGCACCAAGCGTGGTGTGCAGGAAATTGCGCCGCGACAACATCTCATCTCCCCATCCAGGCCAAGGCGGCGCGCCGTGCAAAACAGGATGCAGTCATCCCTGCTCGGCGGCCCGCTTCTGCTTCCGATGCCGCAGCGCAAACACCGCTGCGGCAACTGCAGCGGAGAATACGCATCTGTTCCTATTTTCCAAATTTATGTTACCAATGCCGTTCATTCATATTCCAAATGATGCTCCCGGAATGAACTTCAAAAACCTCGATCTCAACCTGCTGCGGGTCCTCGACATTCTGCTCGCCGAACGCAGCGTGACGCGCGCCGCGGCGATGCTCCACCGCTCGCAGCCGACGGTGAGCAATGCGCTGCGCCGGCTGCGGACATTGCTCGGCGATGAACTGCTGGTGCGCGGCCCCAAGGAGCTTGTCCTGACGCCGCGTGCGGAGGCGATGCGCGCGCCGTTGCGCGACGCCATTATGCAGATCGAACGTTGCCTGGATGACGCCCGGAAATTCGATCCGGCTCTGGCAACCGGTATCTACAGGATCAGCGCACCGGACCGCCTCAGCCTGTCGATCGTTCCCGCTCTCTTTGACCGTCTGCGCCGGCAGGCGCCGAAGATGGAGCTCTACGTCGCCACCGCCGATCACAAACAGGCGCTGGATCTGCTGGATCAGGAAAAGACCGATCTCGCCCTTGCCTGGCATGACGAGAAGCCGCGCCACCTGAGCAGCGAGCGGGTGCACGAAGAGCGCCTGTTCTGCGTATTCCGCCCCGGACATCCACTGGCGAAATCGAAAAAACGTTTCGATATCGCCGCGGTGCTGTCGTTCCCGCATATCGTGGTGAGCGCCACCGGCGCACGCACGGCGATTTTCGACGAATTGCTGTCGCGCCGCAATCTCAAGCGCAACCCGCTGGTGTCGGTGTCGAACTTCACCGCCGTGCCGCATCTGCTTGCGCGCAGCGATATGATCGGCGTTTTCACCG